>JBFFCO010000078.1:0-3791 GCA_041559835.1 Minisyncoccia bacterium
ATAGAGGAGGTAATAGATATCATGGACGAGTCAAAGCATTAGCCGAAGGATCACGAAAAGGAGGTTTAGTGTTTTAATATTTAAATAAAACCTCCGCCCGCCAATGGCGGGGGGGGTATAAACTTGTTTTTGTTTAAATATTTAGTAATATCTTTAATAAATATGTTTGATAAGAATAATCAACAATTTAATAATAGAGGTAAGGGCAGAAGGGGTCCATTCAAAGGGAGAGGCAAGAGGCCAATGATTGAAAAGAAGTATGATGAAAAACTCCTTAGTTTGGATAGAGTAGTCCGAGTAACCGCCGGAGGAAAGAGGTTTAGTTTTAGGGCAACTATGGCAATGGGCGACAAGAAAGGAAAAGTAGGAGTAGGTATTGCCAAGGGAAAGGATGTTGCTTCTGCTATTGCCAAAGCAAAGGCGGATGCTGAAAAAAATATGATTTCTCTTAATATCTCTGAAAGAACAATTCCTCATGAGACGAGGGCAAAATATTGTGCCGCTGATATAATAATAAAGCCAGCAAGTGCTGGTCATGGATTAGTGGCTGGTGGAGCAATAAGAATAATTTGTGATTTGGCAGGAATAAGGGATATTTCAGCTAAGAAGTTGGGAAATACAAGTAATCAGTTGAGTAATGCAAGGGCGACTATTCTCGCTCTGCAAAAATTAAGATTTAAGGATTTAGGAAAGAAGGAGGGGGTTGCTTTGGATGAAAAAAAATAGGACAGAGGTTGCTTTTTCTCAAAGCAACATGTCCGGCGATAATGAGGGGCTAGTATTCTAAAACGAATTTAAATTCAGATGACTGAAGTAATTCCGACTTAGGGAGATCGCTTAGAAAATTAATCAAAGCAAGGATTGGATTATTGCCATTAGAATTAACCCTAACCTCTGCTTCTGTTCTGCTGATAGTCTTTAATATTTCTGTGATGTAGTATGAATTAATTTCCAATTCTTTGCGAACTTTGAATTTTCTTTTTTTGTCTAAATTGAAACGTGGGAGCTCTAAGATTATTTCATCAATATTATTTGCCTTTGGATTTTCAATAACCTCTTTCTTCATTTTGAGCATGCCTTCAATGATGGAGACAGATGGTTCTCTATGCTTGCCAGAAATAGGAAACGCATCCCATAATACATAAATATCTTTGGCAATTGATTTTCCATCTTCGCCGTCATTATTAATAATCTCCTCTTTAAGCCAAAAACTAACAGACTCTTTATTATCACTCTTTTGTTCGCTCATTTTAACCTCCGCCGACTATTATAACATAATTATATTTAAAGTCAAGAGGGAGGTGGAACAAGAGTGCATTATGTTGAAATTTGTTAATAAATGATTAAACTAATAAGTAATATAAATATGCAAATACATACAATAACAAAAACATATAAAACAAAGGCGAAGAAGAGAGTTGGAAGAGGGGGGAAAAGGGGGACATACTCAGGAAAGGGGATGAAGGGTCAGAAGTCTCGAGCAGGAAAGAATATTCGTCCAGCTGAAAGAGATTATATTATTAGGTTGCCTAAGAAAAGAGGCGTTAAGTTTAAGTCCATAAAAATAAAGCCGGAAATAATAAATATATCTCAATTAGATAAGAATTTTAAGAATAATGATACAATATCTCCAAGGGCATTATTGGATAAGGGATTAGTGAAGAGGCAGGGCAGAAAAAATCCTGAAGTTAAGATATTGGCAATGGGCGATACAAAGAAGAAGTTTATTATTAAGAATTGTCAATTTTCCAAAGAAGCAGGCAATAAGCTCGGAATCAGCACAAACTAATTTTTATTATTTTGTGCTTTTTGATTGTTTGATATTATTTTGATTATTTTATTTTTTGTTTTTTTGATTATTTGAGAAAACCCAATACCCCCTCGCTTCGCGAGGGGGTATTGGGTGTAGGCGATATTTTCTTAATTATTTTATTTCTTGATTTTTTGTTTTTGTCATCTCTGCCTTTCTTTTGTCGTACATGCCCGCCTCTGGCGGATGGATAACAATACTTCGTGAGAGGGGTGTTGGTAGAAACCTTTGGCAAGAAGGTCTATTGGTAATTTGGGATTCAAAGTTGTATAATGATATTACATTAATAAAATAAAATTAAGTCGTATTGATTATTAAATTATTATTATAATTATAAAAATATGAAAAACCCAAAAGAAGAAAGAACAGTTGTTCTTATTAAGCCCGATGGGGTAAAGAGAGGTTTAATTGGTGAGATAATCTCGCGAATTGAGAAAAGGGGATTGAAAATTATCGCCCTTGAGATGATTCATGCAACAAGAGATCAAATAAATGATCATTATCCAAAAGATGAGAAGTGGATTGAGCGATTAGGAAGCAAGACGAAAGCAACTTGCGAGAAATATGATTATGATTTAAAGAAGGAATATGGCACTGATGATTTAATGGAATTAGGAAAAATGGCAAGGGAATGGCTTTTGGAGGGTCTCACTTGGGGGCCAATGGTTAAGATAATGGTTCAAGGAGTTCATGCAATTGATATGATGAGAAAAGTTGTTGGACACACACTTCCATCAATGGCAGAAATGGGAACTATTAGAGGAGATTTTTCAGTTGATTCTCCTATTGCTGCTAATAGAGACAAGAGGAGTGTGAGGAATTTAGTTCATGCTTCGGAAAATGAGGAGGAGGCAAATAATGAGATTGATCTCTGGTTTGCACCAGAGGAAGTTCATGAGTATCAGAGGTCAGAAGATGGCATTGTTTTTTAGGAGGGATTTGTATTGTTTTGATTTGAGAAGAGGCATTTCCAAAAATTCCCCTCTAATAGAGGGGTGGCCAGCCACGAAATAAATTGCTTCGCAATTTCAACGTGGCTGGACGGGGTGTTTTGTTGCCTTTGATAGAGATAGTTCGTCCACGGAGATTAATAATTAAATAAAAAAAGAGGCAAGTCTCACTTTAGCTTTTTAGCTTCGTGAAACCTGCCTTATGGGAATGGTTGCATGAGTTAACTTTTCAGTTCCTCATTGCGGATATATTTAGTCTCTCCAAATTGAATATTTACTCCATGTAGGCACCTTCAACTCTATCCATCTGAATTTATTTGGCGAATAGGAAGAGCCACAACTTGTTATGCCTAATATTTCCAGCACATAGTGGTAGATTACTTTATCATCATTATCACATAAACTGATTGAAATCGGAAGATATTCCGGTAAGGAGTTTATGGTGGGCAACTTAGAAGAGTCTTTACAATTTTTAATAAAAATAATTATGCTGTTAATAAATACTTTGCTTACTTTACTACAAATTGCTGGGTCGGATAAATTCATTAATCCTATAAATTCCTTTATGCATTTTTCTACGATACCATAGATAATTTCTCCGAAATGTTCCCCATATAGTTCAGGAAACTTAACATCGCTTTCAATCTTTAATTCTTGCTTTTCTTTATCTTGTTTCATAATATTATCCTCCTACCAATTATTAAATCATATAAATACAAAATGTCAATAAGGATAAAAAAACCGAATATATTGAGAGATGTGAGGTCTCGATACCGAGAGCCATTTTTTGATAAGAAAGATTATTATGAAAAAATAAAAAATGAAAGCGAAGACAATCAAGTATTAAAAAAAATAAAAAATATATTTGTCGTTTTGATAACAATCGCAATATTTTTTTCAATATCAAATGATAAATTTATGATATTAGCCCCAACCGCCTTCTCACAAGCAAGTGAGGCAGAAAGAAGAGAATTAGAGTTAGAATTAAAAAAGATAGAAGAGGAAATAGACCAATATGAAGATAATATTTC
>JBFFCO010000079.1:0-3672 GCA_041559835.1 Minisyncoccia bacterium
GTAAATGTGCTAATAGTAGAAGAAATATTAATTTCTAACCTTTTAAATGTCTAACCTCACATTATCATTTCGGGCTCATTCTTGGATTGGAAAATACTGAGGCGACCCGCCTTCGCCAAGGCTTCGGCAGGGCAATGCCCGCCTTCGCCAAGGCTTCGGCGGGCGAGGGGGGAAAAAACTTGAAATTATTATTTAATTATTGTAATATGATGTTCGTTTGATGATCTTGCGAATAAATTGCTTTGAATTAAGAAATACCTTAAATATGAATTCAATAAAAACAAAAGTTAAAAAAGGAGACGAAGTAATGATGTTGGCAGGAAAAGACAAAGGCAAAAAAGGAAAAATATTAAGAATATTGAGAGAAAAAAATAAAGTAATGATTGAGGGCTTGAATTTAGTAAAGAAACATCAAAGACCAAGAAAGCAGGGAGAAAAAGGGGAAATTGTCTCATTGCCAAGATTTGTAGATATTTCAAATGTTGGAATATATTGCTCTCCTTGTGGAAAAGGAGTGAGAGTCGGATATCGTCTTGATGGCGATCAGAAAATAAGAATTTGTAAAAAATGTCAGCAAAGCATATAACAATTGAAGAAAAGCGGAAAAAGGAAATATTAGATAAGTCAAAGGAATTGTTTGGAGTGAAAAATAAAATGTCTGCCCCAAAAATATCAAAAGTAGTTGTTAATGCAGGATTAGGTAGGAAATTATTGAGTATTGAATCAGGAAAATCAAGGGAAGAACTTTTGAATAATTTTAAGAGCGACTTAATGTTAATAACTGGTCAAGCATTATCAGAAGCAAAAGCAAAAAAATCAATTGCTTCTTTTAAGAGCAGGGAAGGAATGGTTATTGGATTGAAGGGGACAATAAGAGGAAAAAGAATGAATGATTTTTTGGACCGACTTATAAATTTCGTGTTTCCAAGAGTGAGGGACTTTAGAGGATTGTCCTTGAGTAATGTTGATAAGAATGGTAATCTAAACATTGGAATTAAAGAAATGATAGTTTTTCCAGAGGTGCCACCATCAAGTTCAAAGAATGTTTTTGGGCTACAAATAACAGTCGTTCCTGAAAATATCAAAAATAGAGAGCAGGCAATTGAGTTTTATAGAATATTGGGCTTTCCTCTAAAAAAAGATTAATTTATTGATAATAAATATGGCAAAACAATCAGTAATTGCGAGAGCAAAGAAAAAACCAAAATTCTCAACGAGAAAGGTGAATCGCTGTTTCCGTTGTGGTCGTGCCCGATATCTTATCGGTGATTTTGGAGTTTGTAGAATTTGTTTTAGAGAAATGGTCTCAAATGGCGAAATCCCAGGAATTAAGAAGTCGTCTTGGTAGTATAAAGTTTAATTATTTAAGTAAAAAGGTCGATATTTTAATTTAAGATCTATAAATATAAAAATATGGAAAATCAAAATTCTTTTGAAAAAGGCATGGAGGGAGGAGGAGAAAATACTTGGGAGAAAATAGAGGCAAATATAGAGGCGGCAATGAGGGAAAAGATGGGGGAATATTATGATTTTACTATCCTCAGATTAAACAAAGAATCAGATGGGTTTGAAAAAGTTTATGGAGGGGCAGATGCAGAAGTTTATTCTTTTAGAAATGATAAAGATAGACAGGATGATATTAAAAAAGTGGTTCAGATTACTTTAGAGGGGAAGGAAGCAGAGAAGAAGGAAAAATATATGCTATCAGGATATCATCATGTTGTAGAGGTCAATGAAGAGGGTGAAGTTGAAGATATAAGACTTAGGGGGGCACTTTTTGAAGATGAAGAGGGTGGCATGGAGGAGAGATTTAAAGATTAGAGGGGCAACATGAAAGAGATAATATAGGGGAATGTAATTATTATTTTTCTCAAGTATTATACCCCTCCCCCTCGCGAGGGGGGTAAGGCATTGATATAATTATTTAAAAAATTAGACTAATATTAAAAAAATTATGGATTCAATAGCAGATTTATTGACACAAATAAGAAATGCATTAGCGGTTAAGAAACCGCTTATTTCTGTTCCACACTCAAACTTCAAACAGAATTTAGCCGAATTATTAAGTCGCAGAGGATATTTGGGTAAGATTGAGAAAACAGGAAGAGGAGTTAAGAAAAATATTAAAATAGAATTAAATTATGACGAGAATGGAAGCCCAAGAATAGTAGAAATAAAGAAAATAAGCAAGCCCGGACAAAGAATATATTCTACTGCATCAGAGATAAAGCCAGTAAAGTCGGGACTGGGTCATAGAATAATCTCTACCTCATCGGGATTGATGTTTGATTTTGAGGCAAGAAAGAAGGGATTGGGAGGCGAAGTAATCTGCGAAATATTTTAATATAAAAAAATACTCCCCCTTTATCCTTTTGGTTGGACTTGGGGGCGAGTAATTGGCGGATTATAGTAGCGACAACAATAATGTGATTAATATTATTATTAACACCACCAACACCGCTAGTTTGATAAGAAAGTTTCTTAAATTGTTAAAAGATACTTTTGCCAACATTTTAGAAATTCCAAAAATAATATTAATAATATCCCTATTACTCATTTTTATTTCTCCTTTTTTAAGATATTTATTTTTCTAGTGTTATTATAGCATATTTAAATAGATTTGTCAAGGGGGTGAAAATGTGTCATTATATATCATTAAAAGCAGGGCAATATATTGAAATTATTAAATAAATTATTAAACTAATAATAAAATATTTTGAATTACGAAATAGAATAATTACTTTATCTTTGTCATTCCCGCGAAGGCGGGAATCTCCGTTCTGCCATGGTTTTTAGACCCTCCGCCATAGGCGGACAGGCTGCCGGAGTATTATCCGCCTCTGGTGGACAGGGGGTGACAGAAAAAGAAATGTATAAGGAAGGGGGTATTTCGTAATTTAAGGCAAAATAATTAATATCATAAAATACCATGTCAAAAATTGGAAAAGCAAAAATTAAATTACCAAGTGGAGTAGAGGCGAAGATAAGCGACTCTGTTTTTTCCGTGAAGGGACCAAAGGGAGAATTAAATGAAAAGATATTTGATGGTTTTTCTATTTCTATTGAGGATTCCGAAATATCCGTTATCCCACCAGAAAATGCAGGCAAACAAATCCCTGCCTTATGGGGAACATTAAGGGCATTGATAAGCAATGCCGTTATAGGAGTGAGCGAAGGATATGAGAAAAAACTTATCGTTGAGGGAATAGGATTTAAAGTGGCAATAGAAGGAAAAAATTTAGTATTAAATTTAGGATTTTCACACTCAATAAATTTTCCAATTCCTGATGGCATTGAAATGACAACAGAAAAAAATACAATTACAATTAAGGGAATAAATAAGGAATTGGTCGGACAAACAGCGGCTGAAATAAGGGCATTCAAAAAACCAGAGCCATACAAGGGAAAGGGAATTAGATATAGCGATGAGGTCGTGAGACGAAAGGCAGGTAAGAAGGCAGTTGGGACAGCATAATAAAGGGGGATATTCTGCCCGCCCGCCTTCGCTAAAGCTACGGCAGGGCAAGTAAAATTAACAACTCCAAAGAAAATCAAAATTTCGAATATCTAGAGAGTAAATAGAAACAAATTAAGGAATGGGGAGCGATGATCTATATATTCAAATGTTTGAGTTTTGCCGACTTTCAAATAGAGGCAAAACGAGTTTTTTGA
>JBFFCO010000080.1:0-3574 GCA_041559835.1 Minisyncoccia bacterium
ACCTTTTAAATGTCTAACCTCACATTATCATTTCGGGCTCATTCTTGGATTGGAAAATACTGGGAAAGTTTTTAATATTAAATTTTTAAGGCGTTTTTGAAAATAATATAGTGATTGCAAAAAGAAAAAAGAGTAAAATCTCTTACCTCTAATTTCTATTTTTTAAAAATATATGTTAGAATAAAAACAAGTTGTCGCTGAATTGTGATGAAACATTCACTTCTCAGCGGAGAAAGGTCGTTTAGAAACATTAAATTAAAAACAAACTATGGTTATTCAATCTTGGGCTGATGTTTTGGTGGGCTCATTTCAGGCACTTTGGGGTGGATTCGTTGGCTTTTTGCCAAACCTCATTGGCGCTTTAATTGTTTTTATTGTTGGTTTGATTATTGCTAATGGATTAGGAGTTTTAGCAAGAAAGATAATGGAGGCGATAAAGTTGGATAAGGTATTAGAGAGAGCAGGCTTATCTAAATTCTTTGAAAGAGCTGGATGGAGGATTAAGTCGGGTGTCTTTATTGGTGCTTTAGTTCAATGGTTCATCGTCATTGTTTTTCTTTTGGCGGCAACCGATATTTTGAAACTATACGGACTTACCAGTTTCTTGCAGGCCATACTCTTGTATATCCCTAATATTATTATCGCCGTTCTTGTTATGCTCGCTGCAGTAGTTGTTGGTAATTTCTTAAGAGGATTAGTTTTGGGAGCAGTCAAGAGTGCCAAACTTCAATCAGCAAATTTTTTGGCTTCACTCACTTGGTGGACCATTTTAATTTTTGGCTTTTTTGCCGCCCTTCTTCAGTTGGGAGTAGCAGTTGCAATTGTTAATACAGTTATCACTGGATTTATTGCCATGCTCGCTCTTGCCGGAGGAATTGCCTTTGGTATTGGTGGTCAAAAATATGCTTCTGATTTGATTGGCAGACTTCAAGGAAGATTAGAGGATAGGAATAGGCAAAATGATTAAGGAGATATTATTTTCATTTTTCAAACCAAAGCCCCTATTTCATAGGGGCTTTGTTGACAAAATTATGAAAAATGCTCAAGTGAATTAATTTCTAAGTAATTTTTAGAAGAATAAAAATATAATAGCATTATTTTCTGACAATCTTTTTTGATGGTCTCTTGGAGACTATTTTTCTTGGTCGTGATGATGGCGATGAAGATGCTGGATGTTTAATCAAATACCTATCAATATCTTTTTCTAAATCAATAAACTCATCAGCCGCCTCCTTTAACTTAGCAGAAGAACTTCTACCAAATCCAATAACTTCCATTTGCTTGCCCATACTCTTTAAATAATCTATTACAGGAATAAAATCTCCATCGCCAGTGACTAAGACGATTGCATCAACTGAATTAGAAAATCTAATTGCATCAATAGCAATTCCAACATCCCAGTCGGCTTTCTTCATTCCGCCGGGAAATATTTGTAAGTCTTTTGAGCGAATTTCAATTCCTGATTTTTCCAATGCATCAAAGAATGATAATTCTGTTCCTATGGGGTCGCTTTTCACGACATATGCCATTGCACGAACAAGTTTTCTGTTGGCGATAGCAGTTTCCAAAACTTCTTTGAAATTCACTCGGGAATTATACATATTCCTTGCAGAGTGATAGAGGTTTTGAATATCAAAAAAGATTGCTACCCGATGTTCTTTATATTTTAATGCCATATTTTTAATATTTAGATACTATTCGCATTATGTCTGCCTTTCTTGTCATTCCCGCCATAGGCGGACATACTGCCCGCGAAGGCGGGAATCTAAAAATGTGAGAAACATGCTTGCCTTGTCTTTTAGACCCCTGCCTCCGCAGGGGTGACAGGAACATCTCCGTTTCGCCCTACTTCTTTAGCCCTAATTTCTTGATGATAGCATTATATTTCCTCACTGATTTTTTCTTTAAATAATCAAGATGTTTTTTTCTTTGGGCTACCATTTGAAGAAGTCCTCTTCGGGAATGATTATCCTTTGGGTGCTTCTTAAGGTGCTTGGCGAGGTCATCAATTTGTTTAGAAATCAAAGCCACTTGGACCTCGCTAGATCCAGTGTCTTTCTCATGGACTTTATAATCCTTTATTATTTTTGTTTTTACCTTTGTCTTCAACATATATGGATATATTATCACATTATTATCAAAAAAACAACAAACTGTATTCACCTACCATATATTGGACTTTTCATCGTTCAATCCTGACTCATTTAAAATATATTTTATAGGATATGAAAGATTTAAAGAATGGCAAAATCTTTTGATATCATAGAATATCAAATAATTTATCTATTTCGTAATTCAAAGTCTATTATTTATTTTTAATATATTAATCTTCTATTTTTCTAGCTAATTTCCAGTGATAGAGAAATAATGGTAAGCCAACAATGATCAATGATATGGAATTAGATAATCTCCTTTGTCTCTGCGATGTGATTTCTGCCTTATTGAATTCTTCCAATTCTTCCTCGCTTATTTGACTCATTTCTTCACCATCTTCGCCAGATTCTCTGTCAGTTGTTGGCACTGGTTTTTCTAATGGATATCTCAAATAAGTATCGGCTTTTGTGAATACCCATGCTCTGAGACCCAAATCAATTAATTGGACTGCTCCGATGATTAAGATGACTAATCCAATGGCTGAAAATAGATAGATGTATAATTTTTTTACCCAACTTAACATATATTTGTTTCGCTTTTTCAAAGCAAATTTAATTTTTTCGACAAATAGATTATAACACACTTATAAATTATCATGAATATCATATTGAAGTGCAATTTTTTAAATATTGTTTTTTTAAAATAAAAAATAAATAAAAAAAAGAAACCCCCTAGCAAACACCGCTAGGGGAACTTTTAACCATCAGCCCATAGTTTTTATATCTCGAACATTTAAACGATAGAACTGACGAACTTCATCTTCCGGCACCATATTTCCAATCAAATCCAGAAGGAAAACTTCTTTTTTCTCAATAATTTCTTTGAATAATTTTCCAGAAAAAAGTTTTTTAATCAGCATATAACTAATTTCATTTCTTCTTTCTTCAGTCATTTCTTGTTTCATTTTTTATCTCCTTTAAATTAGGTTTTAATATCTATATATCTGAAAGAGCCGATATAATAACCAGACTCTAATATTGATTTTTCTGCCTCCATTATATCACAAATAAATCTATTTGTCAATAGCGGCATGCTGATTTATGAGATAATGATAAATCCATTAGCCACACCCCCGCTTCGCGGGGGTGTGGCGGTGATAGAGTATTATCTGCACATAGCGGGGAACACCCCGTCTCATCCACATTGAAATTGCGAAGCAATTTCTTTCGTGGCGAGCCACCCCTCTATTAGAGGGTAATAAGACAAGAAACACCCCGACCAGCCCCTGACTTGCAGAGGCTGGACACCCCTCTATTAGAGGGGAATTATGTCCGCCCGCCTGAGGCGGATGTGCCACCTATGGCGAGGAATAAAAAAAAATAAATATGGCACTAAATATAAAGGAAATAATTATTGATATTGTATTCCCGATGTATTGTCCGGGATGTAACGAATTTATATCAAGTCAAAATGAAATTCT
>JBFFCO010000081.1:0-3562 GCA_041559835.1 Minisyncoccia bacterium
CAATATGATAGCGGTAATTTAAAAAAATATAAACCAAAAAAGGAGGATTAAAATGCCGGATTATTATTTAGTTGTTGACAGATGCGGAGGAAGTTTCCAAACCATGCTTGGCGGTCAAGAAAAAGACCAGAAAGATGTGTTTCATACCTCAAAAAAAAATTGGTCATATTTTCTTGGATTAAGTGATGGTTTTGAAAATTGGACAGGCGACAGAGTTGAGGCCACTACTTATGCTTGGCCCCAAGAACTTGCGAAAAAAGCAAAAAATGTTTTGGTTGATATTAGGGTAAAAAATGGAATTCCAACAGCAGGTTATATAGACACGGAAAAAATAGAAGAAAAAATAGAGTCGCATAGGTAGGTAAAAAATTATTGATTAGTGCATGGAGGCAAAATGTTTCCATGCCTTTTTTTTATTTCCAAAAAACCTATCCTCTTCTTAAGACTCGTCCGGGGAGATTGCCGGTGAGATTACCCTTATTTGCAACCAACTCTCCATTCAAAATAACAAACTCTATCCCATCTGGCTTTCTATAAGGGTCGCTCAAATTTGATAAAGAGCCAACCTTAACAGGATCAAATACAACAATATCAGCAAAATAATCCTCGCTAATCACTCCCCTATTCTTTAGACCAATCTTTTTCGCAGGAATACTTGTGATTTTTCTAATCGCCTCATTCCATGATAAAACATCTTCTTTTGCCACCATTTTCAAAAACTTAGGCATTGTTCCAAAAGCCCTTGGATGTGGCCAAACTCCAGAAATTGGCTCAAATAATTTTCCAGCATCATTTGTAGAAATAATACTATTTGGATTTTGAATTAATTCCCTCATTCCCTTTGAAGATAATATCTTCTCAAAAGCCATTACCCTTCCCTTGGCAAAATAAAGTATTTCCAAAAGAGCATCCTCTGGAATTAAATTCATTGATTTGCCAATTTCCACCAAACTCTTTCCTGCATAAAATGGCGAATTTTTAACTTCAGATATTATTATTTTTGAAAAATCTATTTTCTTTTTTGATAATTCAGAAACAATCCTTTTCCTTATTTCTTTATTTTCAATATTCTTTACTAATCGGGCAAAACCACCCCTGTTCGCCCACTCAGGCAAATATGAATAAGCAACTGCCCCAGCTAAATCGTAAGGATATAAATCAAAACTTATATCCACTTTTTCTGATAATTTTTTAATTAAAGATAATGCCAAATCTATTTCATCCTCAAGCCCCTCGTATGCCTTGAAATGACTTATTTCAATCCTTGGTGTATTTTCCTCCCCTAAATTTTCAATCAAATCCTCAATTTCTGTTATAGCCGCTAAAACACCTTCCTTTTGAGACCTTAAATGGGTACTATATAAACCATCAAACTTTTTTGCTATTCTCAATATTTCTAATATCTCTAATTGAGGGGCAATTCTGCTATGACTATATTCTAATCCTGTTGATATTCCAAATGCTCCATCTGACATCCCTTTTTCTAATAGATATTTAAATTGTTCCATCTCGCCATCTGTTAAATCACGAAGTTCTTCTCCTATAATGCCTCGCCTCACATTAGAATGACCAACAAGAGTTCCAAAATTTACTCCTAATTTTAATTTTTCCAATCTGTCTAAAAGTTCGCTGACAGTTCCCCAATCAACATTTATTTTTGAAATGTCAGCCCATTTTTTTATTGTCCTCAAATCACCAGCAGATATTGGGGCTAATGATGACCCGCAGTTTCCACCAATAATAGTTGTTATTCCTTGAAGGACTATACTTTCTTGGTGAGGGATTTCAAATATTGTTAGTTGATGATCGCTGTCATTGTTTATATCTATAAATCCCGGGGAAACAAATGAGCCAGTAGCATCAATTATCAAATCTGCTTTTTTATTTTTGAAGTCTCCAATTTGTGCAATCTTGTCATCTTTTATAAAGACATCTTTTTGCCCTTCTTTCTCTTCGGAGCCATCAAACATTATTCCGTTTTTTATCAAAATACTACTCATTGAATATATTATATCACATTATTTTATTTTTTATTCAAATAATCACAGCGACTTGATTTTTGATAGATATAATATAATATATCAATATATGAAAAAAGATATTCATCCAAAATATTATAATAATGCTAAGGTAAAATGTGCTTGTGGCAACTCTTTTGAGGTTGGTGCTACTTTAGAGAAAATTGAAGTAGAAATATGCTCAGCATGTCACCCATTCTATACCGGTCAAGAAAAAATAATTGACACTGCTGGAAGAGTTGAGAAATTCAAAAAGAAAGTAGCCAAACAAGAAGCATTGAAGAAGACCACTCCTTCTAAGAAGAAAATAGCGGAAAAGCAAAAGAATAATGAAAAAAATGACGAAGAAGTGGTAAAAAAGACAAAAAAAGTAGAAAAGAAAGAAATAAAAAAGGATAAAAAAGAGAAAAAAACTGGCGACAAAGATAAGTTGTCCAAAGAGTCTGATAAGTAAAAATATGGAGAAGAGTCAAATAATTATGGAAATAAGGTCCGGGGCTGGCGGAGACGAAGCCTCTCTTTTTGCTGGCGACTTATTAAGAATGTATCAAAGATTTGCCCAAACAAAGGAATGGAAAACGACCATCTTATCAATAAGCGAAACGGATGTCGGAGGAATCAAAGAAGCCTCTATTGAAATAGTTGGAATAGGGGCGGATATCTTAAAAAATGAAGCGGGAGTCCATAGAGTCCAAAGAGTGCCAAAGACAGAAAAAGCAGGAAGAGTTCATACCTCAACGGCATCAGTTGCTGTATTAGAAAAACCAAAAGATATCAAAATTGAAATAAATCCAAGTGATTTGGAAATAAGTTTTTTTCGCTCATCTGGTGCTGGTGGGCAAAATGTTAATAAGGTAGAAACTGCTGTGAGAATTGCCCACAAGCCAAGTGGCATTGTCGTTTCTTGTCAAAGCGAACGATCGCAATTAAATAATAGAGAAAAGGCAATGGAAATTTTGAAAACTAAAATTTATTCCGCAAACTGGAATTCTAGTCAAGGTAAAATTTCTGAAGAAAGGAGGGCTCAAATTGGGACGGGTGAGAGGTCTGAGAAAATAAAGACATACAATTTTCAGCAAGATAGACTCACTGACCATCGTACAAATAAGAGATTTTCCAAATTAGAAAAAATCATTGATGGTAATTTAGATAAGGTTTTAAGTTTTGCGAAGAAATAGTTTTGCACTTTATTTATTATATTTATCTTTAAATTTAAAAAAACAAGAGCATGGTCTCAATTAAAAATTTCCATACTATTGACCAAAAAATCACCCATCACTTAATTGCCTTAACAAAATATTAAACTCATCTAATTTCTTACTTAACAATTCCTTATCTTGTGAAATTTCTGCTTGCTCAATCTCTCGCCTCTTATCATCAATCCTTTCCCTCAAAAACTCTTTTCTCAACTCCAAAATTGCCTTATCAAACTCACTCTTAAAATCAACTTCTTCTCCATCAAATTCATATTCAGATAAAAGATAAAGATAGCCCATCTTTTCCTCATCTGCTGAAGAAACATCATCAGCAGAAAAATTCCCCCC
>JBFFCO010000082.1:0-3439 GCA_041559835.1 Minisyncoccia bacterium
ATGTTGAAGGGAAAAAACATTATATAGATTCTGATAGGCTGAAAGCGGTTGAAATGGCTCAAAATGAATCTGGTAATAAACTATTCTACATTATAAAAATTGGGGATATTTCCGAACATAGTGTTAATTTTGTAGAAAAAAAATATGCTTGGGACTTTTAATAATGATCAACCAAAAATAAATATAGAGATTAAGGGAGCCACTGATAATCCAAAAGAGGTAGAGGCATTAATTGACTCTGGATTTAATGGATATTTAACGCTTAATTATGCCGATGCATTCCCTTTAGGACTTATACTAATTGGAATGGAAAAAAGCACTTTGGCTGATGGCTCTTTGTCTTCTCATTTTGTTTGTGTGGGGAATGTATGTGTTGATGGAAAATGCATCCAAACAACAATTGATATTCAGCCATCAGGCACCATATTAATTGGCACAAAATTATTAAAGGAATTAAACAAAAAGTTTATATTAGATTGTTGCAATAACAAAGTAGAAATTGTTGATAGTAAGTAATAATATTTATTATCGCGAGAAAAAAATGAGATATCCGCCGTAGGCAAAGAGCGACAAGAATGATAAAGGACAAGGAAAAAATCCGCGACAAAAAGTCCCCGCCGTTAGGCGGGGACTTTGTTGAAAACATTCTTTATTCTATCGCTCCCTATTTATTCTTAATCGGAAAGATATTCCTATAAAACATTCTGTAAATAGCACCCATTGATAGCAATACAAATATCAATTTTATGAGCATCCCTACAAATGGAATCCATGAAATGAGTCCAAGTAAAATCGTTCCAACAACAACCGCTCTCCAATCAATTGAATATTCTGATTTTTTGGTTACCAACTTAATAATCCAACTACCGAACATAATACTCGCCAAAGACGATGAGAGAATCAGCAATAGAGTAAATCCAGAGAATATTAAGCAAGATAACCAAATGCCAATTATTGTTATTGCTAAAATAATACAAGCAATTGGCAATAATATTAGCACTCCAAATCCACTGCCAAGATTATGCCAAAAAGACTCAAGTCCATCCCTCACAACCTTGCCAACAAATTTCTTCAGCAAATAAATCAATGCTAATCCAACAATTATTCCAGACAAAAGCTTTATTAAGATTGCTATCTTCAAAAAGTATTTAAAGGCACTTGAAATATTTGCTATGTCCATTCTTATTTTCTTTTCAAAATTTATTTCACCTAATATTTCTGCCCCCTCATCCATCACTAACTCATCATAAGACCAATATTTAAAGTCACCATGTATTTTAGCCAAACTACCCAACCTTATTTCATCTTTTGATTTAATTACTACATCTCCCTTTATTTCGCTATTGATAAAAACACTGCCCGCCATTGCCTTAAGGTCGCCATTTATTGGGGAATTAATTTCAATCATTCCTCCGGCGGCAAGAACATCCTCGCCAATTTCTGCCGTATCTGAAAGAAACACATTTCCACCAGCTACAAAGAGGTCATCGCTCACACTACCCTCTATCAACACATTTCCTCCTGCGAGAAATCCGCTCCCCAAAACATCCCCCTTTGTTGTGATAGTTCCGCCAGCAATAGAAAGAGTATCGCCTACATCCCCATTAACCGTCACAACGGCACCACCTATATGTAGGTTTTTTTCAATATCTCCATTCACCGAGATAATATTCCCAAATGTATATAGATTTTTTAATTCTTCATTGACAGCGACACTTCCTCCTTTCCTCTCTGGGACTCTAAATTCGGCCGCTAATGCGATTGGCGAAAATGATACTACCGCCAAAAGCATACTCACTGCCAAGAATAAAAATATTTTATTTTTTTTCATAATTTTTAGATATTTTTAATTTTGTCCGACAATATTATTTTACCATATATTTTATTTATTTCATGTCAAATCATATAATCATGATACCGAAATTAAGCAATAAAGATTGGCGAAAATGATAAATAATTTATATAATTAGTTATTATCGGTTCTAATAAGTCATGATTATGGAATATAAAATAAGGCGGGGGAAAATTTAAGAATAAAAAATAGCCAAAGATTAATCTTCGGCTATTTTTTGAAAAAGATATTTAAATGGATAAATTTCTACTCTATCTCTATGCCCATATTTTTGGCTGTGCCGCCAATGATTCTCATTGCCATCTCAATATCATCTGTATTTAAATCATCTATTTTCTTTTCGGCAATCTCTCTTAATTGGGACTTGGTTATTTTCCCAACCTTACTTCTATTTGGGACACCGGAGCCCTTCTCTATGCCAGCGGCTTTTCTCAATAAGTCTGAGGCAGGGGGAGTTTTCAATTTGAAATCAAATGATCTATCCTCATAAACAGTTATTTCCACAGGAATAATACTACCCATCTTATCTTTTGTAGCATCATTGAACTTATTAACGAAATCACCAATATTAACTCCGTGCTGACCGAGTGCCGGACCAACTGGAGGGGCAGGATTTGCTTTTCCTGCAGGAATTTGAAGTTTTAATGTTGATTTTACTGGTTTCATATTTTTATAATATTCTCCGCCACAGGCGGAATATTTGCTATTTCTCTCTTGTCATGCCCGCGAAGGCGGGCATCTCATGTTTTTCTCATTTTTTAGATTCCCCGCCAAAGGGCGGGCAAGCTGCCGGAGTATTATTCGCCTATGGCGGACAGGAATGACAAAAAATGTGAAAAACATATTTTCGGCGGAAGAGAGGGTATTGTCTTATTTACTATATCTTCTTTACTTGAAAGAAGTCTAATTCCACAGGGGTCTCTCTTCCAAAGATTGTAACCAAAACCTTTACTTTTGAATTCGGCTCATCCATTTCACTCACCTTACCATCATGGTCTTTAAATGGACCATCCGTTATCTTTATAATATCGCCTACCTCCAAATCAATCAGATATTTTGGTTCTTCTGGCTTCATCTTTCCCAATAATTCATCTACTTCAGCATCTCCAAGTGGTGATGGCATTGTTGAGTCTGCTCCAATAAAGCCGGTAACATGAGGAGTGTTTCGGACGACATACCATGAGTCTTCTGCCAATATCATTTCTACCATAACATAGCCGGGGTATATTTTCTCTTCAATTGTATGTTTTTTACCACCCTTTATTTTGATTTTCTTTTCTTTTGGAACTATTACATTGAAAATTTTGTCACCCATATCCAAAGATTCTACTCTTTGTTTCAAGTATCTTGCGACGGCATCTTCATAGCCGGAATAAGTGTGAATTGCATACCAGTATTTACCTGCTGGCAATTCTTTTTTTTCATCATTTTTATTATTTTTTTCTTCCATATTTTTTTGTTTTTATTATGAAATAAGATATTTGTTTTTTTCCTGTCATTCCCGTCCGCCAAAGGCGGACAGGTTGCCGGAGAAAGTTTTTATTATATTAAAACACAAATTCTACTAATGCGAAGTTGAATATAAAG
>JBFFCO010000083.1:0-3420 GCA_041559835.1 Minisyncoccia bacterium
CTCCGCGATGATTAATTCAAGAACTCGTTTTGCCTCTATTTGAAAGTCGGCAAAACTCAAACATTTGAATATATAGATCATCGCTCCCCATTCCTTAATTTGTTTCTATTTACTCTCTAGATATTCGAAATTTTGATTTTTTTTGGAATTGTTAATCTTACTTGCCCTTCCGAAGTCTTGACGAAGGAGGGTTCCCCTCTAATAGAGGGGTGGATCGCCTCTTGGCGAGACGGGGTGTTTCTTTCTGTATTGGTCAAGTAAGAGCGACAAAAATGCATTAATTAATCTCTAAAATCTGATACTTTCTCTTGTCGCCATTGGGCAACTCAAATTCAATCTCTTCGCCGGCTGACCTACCAATAAATGCCTGCCCTAATGGGGAGGTGTTTGAAATTAAATTTTTTGATGGGTCGCCATCATGAGCGCCAACAATAGTGAAATTTTTTATTTCACCCTTCTCTGTCTTTGCCTTTATTTTACATCCGATATTCACAGACGAGCATTTTTCACCACTGCCATCCATAATTTTGGCTGATTTCAAAATATCTGCTAATTCGGATATTCTTTTTTCATTCATTGCCAAATCTTCTTTAGCGGCTGAATAATCGGCATTTTCTGATAAGTCGCCAAGTTCTTTGGCTATCCTTAATCTCTCGCCAATATCCGCCCTTGTCTTAATTTTTCTTTCTTCCAATTCTTTTTTTAATTGTTCAAATTTTTCCTTTGATATATATGTCGTCATATTTTTTCTTAATATTCTTATACCATTATTATAATAAATAAGCAATTATAATTCAAAGTCTCTCGGCACTTTGAATTAGTAATTATTGAAGTGATATTATCCCCCCTCGCCTACGGCGAGGGGGGATAGCATAATATCCCACATCAGTGCTTCGAATTAGTAATTATTGAAGTGATATTATCCCCCCTCGCCTACGGCGAGGGGGGATAATTGATGGTGCTATAATCAAAATCCTGCCACCTGCAGATGGTGGCAGGATTTAATATTAACCTCAATTAAAACTGAACACAATAATATCCATTATCTCCATCACTACAATCAACTCCATAAATATCGGTATCATCAATATCATTAACTAAAATATTATTTCCTAAATCTTCTAACTGAGCTCGCAATACATAGCTTTGACAATCACTTGATGATGGTGTGGCATACCCATAAGAATGCGATTCTCCTAATGGGTCTTGTGGAACCTGCCTAATACCAATACCACTTGTTGTGAGTTCGCTTGTTAGATTTGACCAACTGCTTGAGTCGCCGGAATATGCATTGCAAGGATATTCCAAATTCTTTGTGTAATAAACCTCTAATCCATTTTGGACTTGTTTCAAGTCAGCAACCCTCCGGGCATCTCTTCCTCTTGTCCTAAATGATGCTAACCCAACTAGTATTAGAGATGCTAATAGTCCGATAATAGCGACTACGATAAGCAATTCCAATAATGTAAATCCTTTTTTGTTTGTATTTTTTGTTTGTATTTTTTTCATATTTTTATTTTTATATAATTTGAGTTGTAAGATAACAATCACTCTATACCTCCCCGCCCGCCAGAGGCAGGGGGGTATTGATTTTTTCTTAACCCAAAATATATAATTTATTATTAATAATTATACAACACAATTATATTTTATCATAATAATTCAACAATCAAAATTAAAACACCTGTGCGAGATTATATATTGGGATGAGGACGGCGGCGATGAAGAGGCCGATGAAAAGACCTAAAAATACAATCAATGCCGGCTGTATCAATTCCACAACACCAGTGATAGCAGATTGAACCTCCTCATTATAAAAAGCAGAAATCTTATCTAAAAGGTCCTCCAACTTTCCTGATGTCTCACCAACAGAAATCATCTGAACTACTAATGGAGGAAAATATTCAGGGTATTTTGCAAAACTTGATGAAATACTTCCTCCTTTTCTGATATTATCAGCCGACTCATCTAAAATTCTGCGATAAAGGTTATTTGTCACAACTCTACCGGATATTTCAAGTGAGTTAGCAATCGGAATTCCTCCCTTCATTAAAACATTCGTTGCCGTCGCAAATCTTGTGATGGCAATTCTTTTTGATAATTCGCCAACAACTGGGATGCCCAATATCAACTCATCCCAAACCGCCCTGCCCTCTCTTGATCTAAAATATCTCACAGCAAAATATATTATTGCTACCAATACAATAAGGATAATCCATCCCCATGATGTCGCAATGTCGCCAAGAGACAAGAGGACTTTTGTTATCCACGGCAATTTAACATCTGTTTCAGTAAATATAGAGCGAAGTTGGGGAATAACAACCGTTAAGACAACTGCGATGACGACGACGAAAACAACAACAACAAAAATAGGATAAATCATTGCATTTCTTATCTTATTTCTTAATTGATTTTCTCTTTCTAAATAATCTGCTAAGAAATTCAATGTCTCTTCTAATTGACCTGATGCCTCAGCTGAACGAATCATATTCACGAAGAATTCTGAAAATATATTTTCATGCTTAGCGAGTGCTTGTGATAAATACAAGCCGCCATCTACATCAGTATAAACATCAAAGACTGCATCCTTTAAGACAGGGCTTGTTAATTGCTTATGAAGTGTTCTTAATGCTTCGGAAATTGAAACTTCGGCACCAACAAGAGTGCTTAATTGCCTTGTGAAAATCATTATATCCTTTGTTTTTGCCTTTCTTAAAAATGGAAATAGCCCCTCCAAAAAACCTTTTTTCTCGGCGGATTCTAATGACAAGATATATAATTTATTATCCTGCAAAATTTTAATGGCTAAATCTCGGCTAGCTGCCTCAACGACACCTGCCTGAACTTCGCCCGATTCATTTCTTGCAGTATATTTATATTTCATATTATTTGTTTAATTTAATAATCCATCCTTTGTCATTCCTGTCCCTTCTTTGCCATTCCTGTCCGCCAGAGGCGGATAATACTCCGGCAGCATGCCCGCCTTCGGCGGGGAATCTCAACCATATTTTACCACATTTGCCTTGGCTTTTAGACCCCCGCCTTCGCGGGGGTGACACAAAGATAATAAGAATCTAATATTACTTATAATAACAAACTTCTATTGGAATGCCATCTGGGTCTCTAAAATAGAAGGCATAATAATCATCTCCGTATTCTAAATACTCCCTTGGCTCTCTTGTTATTTTTATCTCTAAATCTTTTGCCACCTCATAGACCTCATTAACTTTATCTTTTTTATCTACAAAAAAAGCTATGTGGTTAAGACCGGGAAATCTTACGAAATCTTTATATTCTTGATTTTTCTCATACTGAATCATTAAAGAATGATCGTTATTTGAATATTCTCTCAAACCAAAACCATCTTCCTCACTAGATAGACCAACTTCAAAACCAATCGCCTTCATCAACTTATCATAA
>JBFFCO010000084.1:0-3359 GCA_041559835.1 Minisyncoccia bacterium
AATATGATATTCTTGAATAGGAATATATATTCGTGAAATTGATTATTATTATCACCTCGCGAACTTCGTTCGCGAGGTGATTAGATTGCTAAAATTAGATATATAATAATAATAAAATAAAATATGTATAATAAATTTACGATGAAAGCACAGGAGGCGATACAGAATGCACAAGATATCGCTTCCTCAAAAAATCAAGGAGAATTGAAATCAGTTCATCTTCTTTTTTCATTGATAACACAGGGAGACGGAATGATTCCCCAAATATTATCAGAAATGAATATAGACATTGCTAAATTATCAGCCGACTTGGAGGTGGAAATAAACCGCCAACCAAGACTATTTGTCGCCAGTGCCAATATCGGACAACTCTACTTATCATCAGAATTGATAAAGATATTAGACAATGCAACAAAGGAATCAGCTAGACTCAAAGATGAATATATTTCTTGCGAGCATCTCTTTTTAGCAATTGTCTCTCACTCAGATGATTTAAGTCAAATAATAAAGAGACATAACATCAAGAGAGATGAGGTTTTCAAAAAAATAGAAAAAATGAGAGGCGGACAAAGAATAGTAGATGAAACACCAGAGGCGAAGTTTAGAGTGCTGGAAAAATATAGCCATAATCTAACAAACAAGGCGAAGGATAAAAAATTAGACCCAGTTATTGGCAGGGACGAGGAATTAAGAAGAGTAATTCAAATAATATCAAGAAGAACAAAAAATAACCCAATTCTTATTGGAGAGCCGGGAACAGGAAAGACTGCGATTGTTGAGGGATTGGCACAAAAAATTGTTTCAGGGGATGTGCCAGAATCATTAAAGGACAAAGAAGTCCTCTCGCTTGATTTAGCAGGTATGGTTGCAGGAACAAAATTCAGAGGGGAATTTGAGGACCGCTTGAAATCATTTATTAAAGAAATACAAAAGGCAGAAGGAAAATATATTTTGTTCATTGATGAAATTCATACCATTATTGGAGCAGGTAGTGCCGAGGGGGCAATTGATGCCGCCAATGTCTTGAAGCCGGCATTAGCAAGGGGAGAATTGAAAGCCATCGGGGCAACAACTTTGAAAGAATATCAAAAATATTTAGAAAGAGATATGGCACTGGAAAGAAGATTCCAGCCAATTTTAGTTGAGGAGCCAACACCAAAGCATGCTATAGCAATTCTTAGGGGATTGAAAGAAAGATATGAAAATCATCACGGGATAAGAATTTCCGATAGCGCAATTGTGGCGGCCGTTTCTTTGTCGTCGCGATATATTTCAGACAGATTTTTGCCCGACAAAGCGGTTGATTTAATAGATGAGGCCGCATCAGCGATGAGATTAGAAATGGATAGTTTGCCCGCCGATTTAGAGGAGGCAAAGCAGAATATTTTGAATTTAGAAATAGAAAAAGAAGCCATCAAAAAAGAAAAGAGTGAGATGGCAAAAAATCGATTGATAGAAATTGAAAGAGATTTGAAAGTTTTGAAATTAAATCAAGAAAAGGAAATGAAAAAAAGAAATAAAGCAAAAGAAAAGGTCCAAGCAATTTATGATTTTAAAAAGGAAATAGAAGAATTAAAAGCCAAGGCGGAAAAAGCGCAATTTGATGGGGAATTAGAATTGGCAAGTAAATTGCTTTATGGTCAAATTCCAGAGAAAGAATCACTACTCAAAAAAGCCGAGCAGAAGTTGAGCAAGGGCAAAAAAGATAAGGCAATGATGAGCGAGGAGGTAGGCGAAGAAGAAATTGCAAAAATTGTTTCAAGATGGACAGGCATCCCTGTTTCTAAAATGCTTCAAAGCGAGGCAGAAAAACTATCAAATATGGAGGATATTTTGTCTAATAGGGTGATAGGGCAGAAGACTGCAATATCTGCTGTGAGTGATGCCGTTCGTCGTGCAAGGGCGGGCATATCAGAGGATGATAGACCAATTGGATCATTTATGTTTTTAGGTCCTACGGGAGTAGGAAAAACTGAATTAGCCAAGGCGATGGCAGTTCATTTATTCAATGATGAGAAGGCAATTATTAGAATTGATATGTCGGAATATATGGAGCAGCACTCTGTTTCAAAGATGATTGGCTCGCCTCCGGGATATGTTGGATATGACGAGGGAGGCCAACTTACCGAAATGGTGAGGCATAGACCATATAGTTTGGTTTTGTTTGATGAGATTGAGAAGGCTCATCCGGAGGTATTCAATATTTTGTTACAAATTTTAGACGAGGGGCAATTGAAAGATGCCAAGGGGCGAAAGGTTAATTTCAGAAATACAATAATTATTATGACATCAAATGCGGGAAGCGAGTATATTAAGGAAATGTCTGATTTGGGATTTAGAAATTATAAAAATGATAGCGAGAAATTTGAGATTGAATCAAGTAATACAAAGGGAAAGATAATGGATGCTTTGAAGGATAATTTCAAGCCAGAATTTTTGAATAGAATTGATGAGATTATTATATTTAATCCTCTAAGCAAGGATGATATATTATTGATTTGTGAAAATCAGTTTGATTTGATTAAGGAAAGATTGTTAAAGAAGGGAATTGAGATAGAATTGAGCAATGAGGCGAAAAAATATTTCTCTGAGAATGGTTATAGTCAGGAATATGGGGCAAGAGAATTGAAGAGATTGATGCAGAGAGAGATATTGAATCCTTTGGCTCAAAAGATTGTTTCAAATGAGTTGAGGGCGAGTGATAGTATTTTGGTTTCTGTGAGGAATAATAAGATTGTTTTGGATAAGAATAGGGTTTCTTCAAGGTCTAATAAGAGTAGCGATAAAATCGCCTCTCCCGTTTCTGTTTAATATATATTTAACTGCTGAATATTTTCAGCAGTTTTTTGAAATAAAAAATGAAGGAGCCTCGCATAAGCGAAGCCCCTTGACAACATTTTTTTAATGGTAAAGTTTTTATTCAGGGGGAAATGATGGGGGAATTATAAAAACTTCCCCAGTGGCCCACTTATAATTAAACCCGGATATATTTAAATAATATAATACATCATTCGGATTCTCAGTTTCTTTGAATCTTTTTATTTCCGTGGACGATGTCAACGCAGACTTCTTTGAGTTGTTCTGGTGGTCAAATGATGTCGATACCTACATGGAATTTAAACCGGCAGGGACTGCTCCTACCAGGCCGACCACTCCATCCATCATCTTGACTGCATCGTTTGTGCCCGCCCCGGTACCGCCCAAAACTCAGGTAGCATTGGTCGGTGTCGCTGGAGTCGGTGCAGTGGGCAGCACAACCATACAGGTCTCTTGACGCTGACATGGCCCAGATATATAATCCCGACCAGTTTATAGGGTTAATTCCGGCCTACCCTAGCCGTGCGCATTCCCGCAGTACA
>JBFFCO010000085.1:0-3270 GCA_041559835.1 Minisyncoccia bacterium
TGATTTTAGAAAACTGATTAAGGTTTCAGGATTCAGTTCTTTAGCCGGAATTTTTAACAGAAGCCCACTTGCCTTATCTTGAATACCCGAATTGCTTGACTCTAGAAAACTGATTAAGGTTTCAAGACCAAGTTTTTCAGGAAAATGGTTTAGGAGAAGTTCTCTCATCATATCGCAGATTATTAGGTTGTCCGATTCTAGGAACCCAATCAAAACTTCACAATCGAGATTATTAACTGGTATTTTTGAAAGAAGTTCTTTCACCATATTGCATATTATTGGGTTATCCGATTCTAGGAACCCAATCAAAACTTCACAATCGAGATTATTAACCGGTATTTTTAATGATAGTTCTTCCGCCTCAAAACAATTGTCCTTATTAACTGCTTCAAGAAATTTTTTTAATGCCTCTTTATTGGTCATAATAACACCTCCTATTTTTGTTTGTATCATCGGGGTATTTGTTACCCCAAATCTGATATTAGATTATCATAACCAAATAAATTAGTCAAGTTTAGGTATTGGGGATGTGATAAAATAGCAAAGTAATGGAAAATTATTTTATTTCATAAGTCAAAGTATAATAAATTTATTATGTTGAAGTTAGCAACGGCATTTAGTGGAATCGGGGCAATAGAGCATGCCTTAAAGAGGATGAAGGTTGAGCACAAGTTGATTTTTGCTTGTGACAATGATCCACATGTAAAAAAAAGTTTTTTCGCCAATTATGACATCGATGATTCTCGTTGGTTTGATTTGGTTCAGGATATAGATGGCAAGAAGTTTAAGGGCAAGATTGATTTATTTGTTGGTGGAACACCCTGTCAGTCATTTTCAATGGTGGGGAAAAGACGAGGATTTAAAGATTCTCGAGGCACTTTGTTTTATGAATTTGCTAGGCTTATTGATGAGATAAGACCGAAGATATTCATTTTTGAAAATGTAAAGGGATTATTAAGTCATGATAGTGGGAGTACATGGGGTGTTATTGAAAAAAAATTTAAAGAATTAGGCTATAATTATTTTCATAAGATATTGAATGCGAAAGATTATGGGATACCGCAAAATAGAGAACGTCTTTTTGTAGTTGGATTTAGGAATAAAAAAGATTTTAAATTTCCAGACCCTGTTAAATTGAAGATTGATATGCATGATTTATTAGAGGATGCGATTGAAAATAAATATTATCTTCCGGAAAAGGGAATAAAATTTGTGACTAGCCAAAAAAATTTAGATAAAAAATACACACAAATTAACGGGCAGATTGCACTTTGCCAAAAAGCAAACCAGCAATTTAATTGGCATGGTGATTTTGTTTTTGAGCCAACTGGACGAGTAGATGAAAAATATTTTTTATCAAATAAGGTTGAGAGATATGTTTTATCAAGCGGAACAAAAAATTTTCATAGTAAGCCCGAAACAGATCTTGCTGTTGCTCGCCCACTTCTTGCGACAATGGCAAAGATGCATCGTGCTGGGGTAGATAATTATATAACAAGAAAAAGCAAAATAAGAAAATTAACTCCTCGTGAATGTTTGCGTTTAATGGGTTTTGATGATAGATTCAAAATTGTTGTGAGCGACACTCAAATGTATAAACAAGCGGGCAATAGTATTGTCGTTAATGTTTTTATGGCTATTTTAAGAAGCATAGGTATTAAATAATTATATTATTTATGAATATAGCTGATGACACAAAAAATTTAATAGAGATTGATAATGAAATATTTGAAGTAATTGATGAAATTGATAATATCCCAATCGTTGATTCGTTTGTTAAGAAAAATAAAATTGGTCGTGGTAGTGGTGAGGCTCGCTTATATGTTGGGTCTCAAAAAACTATGGATTTCGATGATTTTTTCAATGATTTTAAAAGTGAGGGGTTTTTCTTAAAAAAAGATTTAGAAAATTATCTTAATGACTCAAAATTTGAATATGAACAGCAGGAGCAGAAATATCAAAAAGATATATCAGGTGACTGGCGGGGTTATTATTCTGAACTTCAAAATTTATCAAATAGAGAATATTTTTCTTTTGAAAGGGCTATTGGCGAAAAAGATAAATCGCGATATTTTATTCGTTCATATGATGATATTTTCAGGGAATATTTCAGAAATATTATACTCCCAATTATTTCTAATGTCTCAATTTTAAAGATAAAAAATACCAGCAATAATATTTATTTTCTTTTTAGACCATTATTAAGTTATTCATTTAATCCATATTACCATCCGGCAAAAGAAAGGCAGATTGAAAAATATATTGAAGAAAAAAAATTGTCAAAACAAGAAAAAGAGCAATTGGTTAAGGCAAGAATTGGGCAGGGTGGATATAGACAAAGATTACTTGAAGAGTCTTCGGAGTGTATTATTACAAGAGTTAATGATGAGCGAATTCTTATGGCGAGCCATATTAAACCATGGAGTGTATCAAGCGATAAGGAAAAAATTGATCATAATAATGGAATTATTTTAACTCCTACCTATGACAAACTTTTTGATCAAGGATTTATTACATTTGAAAATGATGGGTCTATTTTAATTTCCCCATATATTTCACCTCTCAACATAAAGAAATTAAATTTGGCACATGGTAAAAAATTTGTTATTCCTCAAATTGAAAAAAGAAAGGGATATCTTGAGTATCATCGTAAGCATATTTTCAAAAAATAATTAGATTTATATTTTAAATGCACTATATTTTTTAGTAAATTTTTAAAAGTAGTATATAGATTAGATACAAAAAGCAGGCGGGAATATTCGCCTGCTTTTTGGTGCTCATCTCACCATCAATTCATTAATTATAAACTGAATTAACTAAAAAACTTCTCTAATTCTAATTGATCAAAGCCAACCATTATTTCTCCTGTTGGCATCTCTATTACTGGCACACCCATTTGTCCTGTTTTCTGAATCATCTCTTTATTCATTTCAGGATTTTGGGAAATATCTATTTTCTCAAAATCAGCATCCTTGCCTTTCAAAAATTCTTCAGCCAAAATACAGTATTGGCAGCCAGGAGATGAGTATAATTTTATTTTTTTGTCATCCATAATATTATGATTAAGCAATAATTATTTGCCTAATAAATTATTAATTTCCGACTGAAAGACATCAAATGGCTGGATACCGACAATAATTACCCCATTGGAGACTGGAATAACCGGACTTGTGCTAATTCCATCCAAAACTTTTTTCAATTCATCATAAACATATTTTGGACTGGCTGAAAAAACATCTCCCTTTACAATAACCGTTATTGGGGTTGCCA
>JBFFCO010000086.1:0-3261 GCA_041559835.1 Minisyncoccia bacterium
GGGAGCAGTATCTCGATGACAATATGACTCAGTACCAAAAGCAAATGTCTCAAGCCAGGCAAGCGGTACTGAGAAAGCAAAACGAGGAATTAGAATAAACTTTCATAGACAGGAGACACAATGGTGGAAACGGATTTGAACCATCTCAGCGTCGTAAAGGAAAGTCTAAACGGCAACAGGGCGGTTGACGAGCAGACATTTGCCTCAATGGCCATCCTAAACGAAAGGCTACAAAGGCTGAAAGAACGCGGCCATTCTTTTTCGGACATCGCCTTTTCACTCGACGTTAAAAAACTGAAAAAACGAAAAAAAAAGGGGGCAGGAAAAGTGATAAAGATGTTCCCGGCCAGGCAGAGAAAAAAGATCAGAAAACAGAGAAAATTGAAATATTAAATATAAATATGAGAAAAATAATATTAATAATTTTAGCTTCTATATTTCTGCCAACAATCGCGATGGCTCATCAGCCAAGAATTGTTTCCGATGAGGCAATCAATGGAATAGAAATAAAAAATCCAGAAATATCACAAGCATTCTACGGCGAACTCAATGGCTCCCCGCATCACTTTATTATAAATTCAGAAGAGCCATTCCGTCTTTATGTCGGACTTCTCACTCCTGATATAGAAGGAACTATCAGCGACTTTTCGGCAAAAATAATTCACTTCAATGCCGCCGAAGAGGAAATTGCTTTTTTGAATGGAGAAAATTTTGAATGGAAAAAATATTATGAAGAATTTGTTGGCGATTGGTATTTTGAAGGCCCTGAGTTTCCGGAAATACCGGAAGGAGAAGGATTGTTTGGAGAGGAAGTTCCCGAAGGATATTACAGAATAAAAGTTTTTAGCCCCGATGATTTAGGAAAATATGTTTTGGCAGTTGGTTTCAAAGAGGAGTTTCCGAAGGAAGAAATAAGGAATACGGCAAGATTATTGCCAATCTTGAAGACGGACTTTTTTGAGAAATCAATCTTTTCAATTTTTCAAGGAAAAATAGGAATGTTTTTGCTAATCGGATTAATTGTCTTTATAGTATTGTTATCGGTAATAATATTTGTTATCGTGAGAATTATTAGGAGGTTGGCAAGGGATAAAAAATAGGCATGTTTTTCACATTTTTTGTCATTCCTGCGAAGGCAGGAATCTAAAAAATGAGAAAAACATGAGATTCCCCGCCAAAGGCGGGCAGGCCGCCGGAGTGTTATCCGCCTATGGCGGACGGGAATGACAAGGAGAAACACCCCGTCCCGCCTGAGGCGGACCACCCCTCTATAAGAGGGGAATTATAAGGTAAGATTAACAATCCCAAAAAAATCAAAATCTCGAATATCTAGAGAGTAAATAGAAACAAATTAAAAATAAAAAAAGCAGGCACCCCTTCTTACTTGTTCGCTTATTTAAAATAAGGAATAAAATAAAGGGAATGCCTTGATTTCTTAGAAAAATAGTGTCGCAAACCAAAAATAGTATATCAAAAACAAAAGAATTGAACAGAAGCCACTCGCCATATAGTCATCATCTGATTTCCTATTTGTCCAGATAGCACCAATCAGACCAATAGAAAGAATAAGGGTGATGGCAATAAGGAACAGGCAACTCCCGAATTGTCTTTCTGAGTATTCAGATTTTGGAATTGGGATAATATCAATAGTGAATAAGGCAAACATTAACACAATAACACCCACCCAAATTAATTTCTTCTTATTTTCCTTTGCTTTTTTTAAAATTTTCATTTTTAACCTCCTGCTAACCTCCATCATATCACAAATAAATAATTTGTCAAATTTACAAAAATAATTTAATCACTCAATAACATGAGGATAAAATATGCAATAAAAGTATCACTTAATGTCTTAAAGACCAATAGATCAAGGTCTGTTTTGACGATATTAGGAATCGTTATTGGAATAACATCCATAATATTAATAATGGCCATCGGACAAGGAGCTCAAAATTTAATTCTAAAAGAAGTAGAAGGATTTGGAGCAAAATCATTGGTGATAATCCCCGGTCAAGAGCCAAAAGGAATAACCGATTCATTTCAGACCATACTCAGTGATTCCATTGGAGCAAGAGAATTAGAGGCAATAAAAAATAAAAATAATGTCCCTGATTTAGATGATGTGATGCCAATCGTCTTCGGCTCTTATTCAATGTCCCATGGCAGAGAACTCTATAGAGGGACGGTTCTTGGCACATCAGAAATAGCAGAGAGAATCTATAAACTTAATCTGACTGATGGCTTCTTCTTTGATGATGACGATATAAAATCAAGGACAAAAACATTAATTATTGGTCAAAAAGTGAGAGAAGAATTATTTGGGCAATCAGATGCTATTGGACAAATTTTAAGGATAAAGGGGAACAATTTTAGAATCCAAGGAGTTATTGAAAAACGGGGGGCTGGCTCTTTCTTTAATTTTGATGAGGCCGTCTTCACTCCATACTCAACGGCTCAGCAATATCTTTTTGGCAAAAAAACATTTCACAGAATTCTTGTAGAGGCGAAAGACGAGGAATCTGTTTTTCAGATGAAAAAGGATATTGAAATCACACTGAGAAATTTACATAAAATTGATGACCCAAAAAAAGATGACTTTTTCATTCAAACTCAAGACGATATTATAAATACTATTGGTACTATCACAAATGTCCTCACTCTATTTCTCACATCAGTGGCGGCCATCTCGCTGATAGTTGGTGGAATTGGAATTATGAATATTATGCTTGTCTCAGTAGTGGAAAGAACGAGAGAAATTGGATTGAGAAAGGCAGTTGGTGCAACGAAGGCGGATATTCTAATTCAATTCTTGATTGAGTCCGTGATGCTCACCATATTTGGCGGTGTCATTGGAATAATATTTGGGACACTCCTTGCTTGGGGGACATCGCTCGCTCTATCAAGCACATTGGGGAGTGCTTGGGATTTTGTTTTCCCTGTTTTCCCTGCCACCCTCGGGATTTTAGTTGCCGCTGGAGTCGGTTTGATATTTGGAATCTACCCAGCAAATCAAGCATCCAAAAAGAGCCCAATAGAGGCATTACGGTATGAGTAATGCCTCATAATTTGCTTATATAAAAAGCGGAACTCCGCAAAAGCGGAGTTCCTCGGAGCCTTATCTCTAAGGCAAAATGTAATTCTATTATACAACACTTTTTTAAAATCCAAAATAAATATTCAACTACTGAATATACTGCTGAATATATTCATGAGTTTATTTTTTACTTACCATGGCACTTCTTATATTTTACTCCACTACCA
>JBFFCO010000087.1:0-3218 GCA_041559835.1 Minisyncoccia bacterium
ACTACATTCTTCATAATTTATACTATCGCTTCTTTTATCTTTTATTATATTCTCAGCATTATTATATCTAGTAGCATATTCCTTTCCTTTTTCTGTAAAATCACCATTATCTTTATGAACTCTACCTGCCGCCCTAAACCAATTACAAGCACCATGTATTTTTATTACCTTGATATTTCCATTTATATAATCGTTAAAGTTTTCGGTGTTTGAGATATTATCAATATTTTGTTCTAACAATAAATCATAATTAAAATTAACGAAACATGCCTTATTATTAGATAATCTCCCTATATGAGATAATAATCTTCTATAATTACTCATGTCTCGATAATGATAATAAATATTTGATATTTCATTGAATAATTCTGATATATAAAAAATAAAATTTATTAAATGATTATACCAATCCTTGTTTTCTTCTGCCATATCATAACGAATATCATGCACTAAATCCTCTAAGGAATAATTATCTTTTTCCAGCCTAAAACATTCTCCTAATATCTTTCCAACTTTATTATTATCAATTAAAACCTTAAATCTTGATATATCAACAATTTTATCTGTGAGGGGTGGTTTAGATTTATTAAGAATTTCTATCTGTCCTTTATTAAATTTTCCCTTATCAATACTAATAGAATCGTAAGATGCTCCGGCTCCTACTATTATCAAAGGATATGATGTATTATTATTCTCCATAATTTATCAATATTTTTTAAAACACTCTCTATCTCAATTCTCTCATTGCTAATCCAACTGCACAGGCGAGAGATGGGCCAACTTCCCTAAGCAATGGCTCCAAAAATGACTCATACCTTATTCCAGCAAATGGCCATGCCCTCTCAACAGGCAAACTCAAATAACTTGATAAATAATCATCCATTCCCGGCAGATTAGCCGACCCACCTGCCAAAATTATTTTCTTAACATCCTTGCCTGTCTTATCTTTATGAAGTTTTGCCGCTCTGCCTATCTCATTTCCAAAAAAATCAATAATAGGCATCATCAAATTAACCACTTCTCTTTCTTGTGGCTCAACATTAAACCCCTTTATCCTCTTAAATTCCTCCGCCCTTTCTTTAGAAATCCCCAATGACCTTGATATGATATGAGTAATCTCCGCCCCTGCAGTCGTGAGATTTTCATTGGCAACCAAATATCCATTATCAATAGTTATTAGATTCATTGATTGACTTCCAATATCAGCAACTATTATCGGCTCTTTTTCTCCCTGAGATAATGACCTTGTAAAGGCAACGCTTTCTAATTCATATGCCTCAATATCTAAATTAGCCAATTTTGCAATATTGCTATATTTTGAAATTAATTCCTTTGATATGGCAACTAATAAAATTTGACTCACATTATTTCCTTTTCTTCCTATTATCGCCCAATCAACTTCTAATCCTGATAAGTCCATCGGAATATATTTTTTTGCTTCAAATGGAATTGTCTTTTCTATTTCTTTTTCATCCGTGAGAGGTAATTCAAAAACGGTTACAAAGCTTGAGAAAATAGGCAAAGACATAATGGAATTATCTGTCTTTGGTCTCATTTCTTTAAATAAGCCCTTGAAAAGATTTGCTGTATTTTTTTCAACAATTTTAAAGTAGCTTGTTTGGATAGCGGCATTTGGTCGCTCTAAATAACCATAGGTTTCTAATATCCCATAGTTTTCTAATACTGGACCCTCGCTTGATGATGAGAGCTCAACTACTTTTATATTTGATGTTCCAATATCTACTCCTAAGAATCTCATGATGATAGATAAAATATTTCCATTACCTCCTCCCCCGCCTTCGGCGGGGGAGGAGGATTAAAAATTATCTTACTACTTTATATAAATCATTATAATACTTTCTCCCTGTTTTTCAAAATTTTTTGTTCTGAATTATAAATGATTATAAAAATACCCCCCGCCTGTGGCGGGGGGGGTAGTGTATTTTATATTCAAAACTTATTATTCCGATTATCATCTTATCGCCCTGCCTTGCTTCTTAAATACCAATCATAAAGGAGTGGGCTGGCGAGAAAAATTGATGAGTAAGTTCCTGCCAATGTTCCAATAAGAAGAACTAATGTGAAGCCCCAAAGAGAGACGGGCCCGAAAATAAGAAGAGCAACTAAAACAAATATTAATGTTATGGAGGTATTGAATGATCTTACTAATGTCTCCTTGATACTCTTATTAATTATTTCCCCAAATTCCAATTTTGGCTCTGTGCTTAATTTTTCTCTTATTCTATCTAAAACAACAATTGTATCATGGACAGAAAATCCTAACACAACGAGAATGGCAACAATAAATGAGGAATCTATTTCCATTCCTGAAAAATATCCAAGATAGACAAAAACACCTGCGGGAATTAGAACATCGTGAATGAGGGCAATGATTGTTACAATTCCATATTTCCAAGATGACATTGGGCGAGATACTTTTCTAAATGCCCATGCTAAATAAAGTGCTATTCCTACGACGACCAAAATCATTGCTGTTATTGATTTTTGCCTGAGTTCTTGCCCAATAGCAGGGCCTATTGATTCAAATCTCTCCTCTTCAGCCCCCTCAAATTTATTTTTGAAATTGCTTAATATCTCTTGATGAGTTTCTTCTGATATATCTTTTGTCCTAATAATAAAACTGCCTCTTTCTGTTTTTGAGATTATGCTATCGCCCAAATCAAAACTATTCATAATTTCTTCTACTTCGCTTGATGATATATTTTCTTTGTTTAGATTTATTTCTAATAATGAACCGCCCTTGAAGTCTATTCCTAAATTGAAGCCGAAATAAATCATCCCAAAAATTGTTGCTATTATTAGCAACCCAGAAAAAATATATGGATATTTTCTTATTTTTATAAAATTCATATTTTTACTTCGCCCGCCGAAGTTTTAACGAAGGCGGGTATTATTATTTAATCAATTATCCCTTTTTCTTTTAATATTTCAATATATCCATCTTTACTTAATGAACATTTTTTCAAATTAATAAAATCTTCTTCATTTAATTTTAGTTGCTGTCGTATAAAATCAGGCAACTTGCCTTTTAAATCTCCGTTTTTGTGGGGGATTCTAGTAAATATATTAGTCATTTTTCCCTCGTGATAAAAATAACAGAGAGTATCATTCCCCTCTCTCCCCCTCATCTCTAATTTATCAATGACCCTTTTTGCTTCTTTTATTTTTAATTGCATGATGTATTACTTCTCTTTTAA
>JBFFCO010000088.1:0-3199 GCA_041559835.1 Minisyncoccia bacterium
GCGGTAATGATTGTTGATTTGAAACAATTATCTAATTCATCATTTATTATAAAAAGGGCTTTATATAAATTTTCAACAATTTCTTCAATTTGATCCGGAATTTTTTTAAATATATTCATTATAGATTCTTTTTTTAGTTCCACCTCTTTAGATGCCTCAATTTTGAAGCGAATTAGATTCTCAAGTATTATTTTTTTGTATTCTATTGAGGATAAAACATCTTGCAAGAAATACTTGCAATGAGGCAATTCTAAAAATTCCTCAGCATTCTCAACCGCCTTTTTAAGTGATTCCGAATACTTTTTCAATTCACCAACCTTTTTATCAGATAATTTTATAAGCATTTTATACCTCCATAATATTTATTTTTCAGACCACAAGGGGTAAATTAAGACCCCCAAATCTGCTATTAGATTATCATAATCAAATAAATTAGTCAAGTTTTGGGATTTTGGGTGTGATAGAATGGCAGATATTATGCGATTAAAATCATTGGAAATAATAGGATTCAAATCTTTTGCTAATAAAACAAAACTTCTCTTTCCATCAAACTCAACAGCAGTTGTCGGTCCAAATGGAAGCGGAAAATCAAATGTTGCCGATGCCATAAGATGGGCATTAGGCGAGAGAGACTTTAGGGGATTAAGAGTATCAAAATCTGAGGACATAATATTCGGAGGGACACCAAAGAAATCAAGATTATCATTAGCAGAGGTAGAATTATCAATAGACAATTCTTCAAAGGAATTGGATTTTGATTTTGACGAAATAATAATCACAAGAAAAATAAATAGGGCAGGCGAATCAGTTTATAAAATAAATAAATCACCAGTGCGACTTAAAGATATAATAGAATTATTAGCAAAAGCCAAAATCGGATATTCGGGAATCAGCATCGTTAATCAAGGATCTGCAGATGCCATTCTTTCCGCTTCACCAAAAGAAAGAAGATTGATGATTGAGGAAAACCTTGGACTAAAAGAATTTCAGTTAAAAAAAGAATCAGCCAAAAGAAAACTAATTTCTACCAGTGAAAATCTAGAGCAAACAAGATTATTGATTGATGAAATTTTGCCTCATTTGAGATCATTGAGAAGGCAAGTAGGCAGATGGGAAAAGAGAGAGGATATTATAAATAAATTAGTAGGCTTAGAAAAATCATATTTCAGCACCCAATTTCAAGGGATATTTTTGGACAAAGAAAAAATAGAAAAAGATTTCGCCGAAACAAAGAAATATTTTGATGAAATAAAAAGAGAGGAAGAATTATTGGAAGAAAAATTTAAGGAATTGGAAAAAAATAAGCCAGACTTTTCTCAAGAGTTTGGCGATCTAAGAAAGAAAAGGGGAGAGATAGAAAAAGAAAAAGGGGAGATATTAAGGAGGGTAGGTCATTTAGAGGGTCAATTAGAAGGACTGAAAAGATTGCCCGAAAAAGTTGAGAGTAGTAGCGATGATTCTGATTTTCCATTCTCTTTTGGTGAATTAAAAAAAATATTTGAAAGAATAAAACAATTATGAGAAAAATCATTAGCGGGCGATAATTTAGAAAAATTTAGGGACGAATTTAATGATATATTTTATCAGATAAATAAAAAGCAGGAAAAAAATAAAGAAGAAGATAAGCCACAAGAAAATAAAAAAGAAAGTGAAAAAGAGAAATCATATATTTTTGAATTAGAGAAAAATAAGAATGAGTTGTTAGACTCAATTAAAAAATTAGATGAAAAAGAAGAAAAAATAAATTTAGAGATGACTTCTCTAAGAGAAAAGGATGAATTGGCGGGGAGGGAATTTCGTGAAGTATTAAATAAATTAGAGCAGAAGAGAAGGGAGATAAGTGATTGGCGGGAAAAAATCAATTCGTTGGAAATTAAGAAAGAAAGAATATCTATTCGCCAAAGTGATTTGGAAGAAAAGATAAGAGAATTGGGGTTGAATAGAGATAGATTTTCTGAAGATGAATTAAAAAATTTTACTCCTGATAAGGAAATTGATGTTAATCAAGTAGAGGGTAGCATTTTTCGTCTCCGCAGAGAACTTTCTTCAATTGGAGAGGTTGATGAATTATTGGTAGCGGAAGCAAAAGAGACAGAGGAAAGGCATAATTTTTTATCGTCTGAATTAGACGATTTAGAAAAAGCGAAAGGAGATTTAGAGGCGATGGAAAAAGAATTAAGTGAGAAAATTGATAAATTATTTTCCTCTACATTAAAAAATATCAATGATGAATTTAATAAATACTTTAGATTGATGTTTGGTGGTGGCAGGGCAAGATTAGGCATTGTTTCTATAGTAAAAAAAATAAAGAAGAGTGATGATTCTGAAAAAGAAGATGAGTCGCCACCTGAATCTGATAGTGATGACTTATCAGTAGGAGAAACGGGAATTGAATTTTATTTGGAGTTGCCAAAGAAAAAAGTGAATAGTTTGGAAGTCTTATCAGGCGGAGAAAGAACACTCGTTTCAATTGCCGCTCTATTTGCTATTGTCTCGGCCGTGAAGCCACCATTTGTTGTTTTAGATGAGGTTGATGCTGCATTAGACGAAGCAAATGCCAAAAAGGTTGCTAAGATTTTGGAGGAGTTATCAAAGGAGACTCAATTTATTATCATCACTCACAATAGAGCAACGATGGAATCAGCTGAGGCGCTTTATGGAGTGACAATGACTGATGAGGGTGTTTCAAAAGCAGTCTCATTGAGGTTAGAGTAAGTCCCTCTTGATTTTTATTTTATTTTGAGTTTAATAAGAGTATGTGCAATAGGGCGAAATAATATAATAATTCTACGATTATAAAGAGATATAATTCAAACAATTTTATAAGGGCTGAAAAATTGAGGGTAATAGATGATAAGGGCGAGAATCTCGGCATATTATCTACCCGCGATGCTTTAGCAAAAGCCAAAGAGCAAAACTTAGACTTAGTGGAAATAAATCCTAAGGCTGAGCCACCAGTGGCAAAAATTTGTGATTTGGGTAAGTTTTTATATCAGCAGAAAAAAGATGAAAGGAAGCAAAGGGCAAAGCAGAAAAAAGAGGAGGTAAAAAAGATTCGGCTCACATTTGGTATGGGGCAGCATGATTTAGAAATGCGGACTAAACAAGTAGAAAAATTTTTGGAACAAGGAAATAAGGCACATATTGAATTGTTTATGAGAGGCAGGGAAAAGGGGAAGAAGTTTTTAGCTGAGCAGAA
>JBFFCO010000089.1:0-3160 GCA_041559835.1 Minisyncoccia bacterium
ATTATCCCCAAAGACCTATTAGTGTAAGAACTTTTGAAAGTGAATATGTTATAACGACAGAAGTAGAGACTTATAATGAGCATGAAGCATTAAGAGTTGCCTTTGAAAGATTTTTTGATGTCTCAAGTGTGCTTTCTTTGGTGGCAAAAGACAAAACTGTAAAAATTAGAAAAAAAAGAGTGAAAAGAGGAGATCTGTTTTATGATTTTGAGATTATTGGAATTTTTATTAAGAAAAATAGGTATTTTATAAGAGTGAAACTGCCATATCCATTAGTGAGTGGGCATAATTTTTTCCCAAAGGAATTTCCTAAAAACTTTTTGTCAAAAACCAAGAAATATTTATTAAGCAGAGATCCAATTTTTAAAAAGGGATTAATTTATTTCCAGCGAGCAACGGCTATGAGGTGTTCGGGTGTATTTAATGATTTGGCGATCATTTTAAATTTCATTAAATGTGTTGAGTTAATTTGTCGTCAAATAGAGAAGGAAAATAATCTATTTGGGTATTCAAGAAAAAAATTTAAAGAATTAGGAGAGAAGAAAAAAATTGAATTATCTGGAGAGAAAATAAAAGTAAGAAGAGAGACAATAGAAAGAATGAAAGAAATATGGGATAAACGAAACAAAAGCGATATAGCACATGAAAATTTTTATTATAATTATTATAGCAGAGAATCAACACATGCCATGGTTAATTTTTCATATTTAGAATCTGATGCCACCGAGTTTTTAGCTAGATATTTTGATTATAGATCAAATAGCAGTATTATTATTTAAAATATTTATAGAGATTCCCGCATAAATAAAGAAGACCTAAATTATTTTTCTGTTTGGAAATATTGGAATAAAAAGAGGGGGTCATAGCGACGAGCTACACCCCCTCTAATGCATCTACATCATTACATATTTTTTAATAAAATCCAATTTTTGTGGATAACTAGGAAAATAAGAAAAATATGTGATGAGTATGTGATAAAATAGTTCAAAATCTCAATAATTCCCTTTATTTAAGCCAAATAACTATGTGATGGGGTCGTGATAAAATAGTTTAAAAATGTTAAAATAAACAAAAAAATGAATATTAGCGAACAAATAAAAGAGAGGATTGATGTTGTTGAATTAATATCAGGATTTGTGAAATTAAATAAGGCAGGGGCAAACTTCAAGGGGCTATGTCCATTTCACAAAGAAAAAACACCATCATTTTTAGTGAGCCAAGAAAAACAAATTTGGCATTGTTTTGGTTGCGGAGAAGGAGGAGATATTTTCAAATTTATAATGAAATATGAAAATTTAGAATTTTCAGAAGCTCTAAAGGTATTAGCAAAACAAGCCGGAATAGAATTAAAAAAACAAGACCCCCGTGTTCAAACAGAAATAGCAAGTCTTTACGAAGTATGCCAAGCAACAAGCGAATTTTTTTCAAAAAATTTAGAAGGCAGTCCCCAAGCCAAAGAATATCTAAAAGAAAGAGGATTGAGTGAGAAAACAATAAATGAGTGGCAAATTGGATTTATTCCCAACTTATTTGATTCCTTATTCCTCCACCTGAAAGAAAAGGGATTTGCCCCTGATATTATGATGAAAGCGGGATTAGTTTTTCAATCCTCAAAGGATAGAAGTAAATATTTTGATAAATTTAGAGGGAGAATAATTTTTCCAATTTCCGATAGTGCCGATAGAGTGGTTGGATTTACAGGCAGAATTTTTGGAAGAGAAGAAAATGATAAAGAGCCAAAATATTTAAATAGTCCCGAAACAATAATTTTTAACAAGAGGAGAATTTTATATGGATTTTCAAAAAATAAAAAAGATATTCGCGAAAAAGATTCCGTTATATTGGTAGAAGGGCAGATGGATTTGTTGGCAACATGGCAAAGGGGATTAAAAAATGTGGTTGCTAGTTCGGGGACATCCCTCACGAATGAGCAATTAGGGATATTAAAAAGGATGACAAAAAATTTGATGATTAGTTTTGATATGGATGAGGCGGGCAAAATGGCAACTGAAAGGGCAATTGATTTGGCAAAAAATGATGGTTTTGAAGTTAAGATAATTAGTTTGCCTGATGGAAATAAAGATTTGGCTGATTATTTGCTCCTAAATAAAGGGGAAGTGAGTGATTTGATTGATAATAAGAAAGAAGCAGGAGAATATTATTATGAATTGGCTTTTAAGGATTTGGAAATTGATGATTTGGCTAGCAAGAAAAAGGCGATTGATTTTTTTCTAAATAAATTAGGGGTGTTTTCTCCGATTGAGAAATCTCATTGGCTAAAAAAAGTGTCTAATAATCTTGATATAAAGATTGATTATTTAAATGAGGAAATGAAGAGGGTTTCTGATTTGGGAGTTAATTTTAGAAAATATGAAAATAATTCGGAGCGACCTTCTCAAATTGAGAAGAAGATGGAAGAAAAGATTTTTGGTATTTCAAGAAAGGAATTATTGATTGAGTTATTGCTATCGTTGATGATGAGGGATGAGGAATTGAGGGAGAATTTTAATTCTTTCAAGGAATATTTGAGTGATGAGCAGTTAAATTTGGCTGATGTAATTATTAAGAAAGGGGGGAATTTTTCTGCTGATGATGTTTCGTCAGCAGATGAGGAAAAGATGGGCTATCTTTATCTTTTATCTGAATATGAATTTGATGGAGAAGAAGTTGATTTTAAGAGTGAGTTTGATAAGGCGATTTCAGAATTGAAAAAAGAGTTTTTGAGGGAAAGGATTGATGATAAGAGGCGAGAGATTAAGCAAGCAGAAATTTCACAAGACAAGGATTTATTGGGTAAGAAATTAGATGAGTTTAATATTTTGTTAAGGCAATTGAGTGATGGGTAATTTATATTTTTTTGATAGTAAATGGGGGGTAATTATATATTTTTAGAGTAATCATTTTTTTAAATTTTTAAAATTGGATTTTAAACATAACTAATGGAATAAAAATAAATCTTTGGTCGGGTCACCGCCCTATACCAGTGCAAAGCACGGTAGAGGGTTAATCCTTACCTTATTAAGGCTTGCTTAAATAAAGGTTAAAGAATTGAGATGACAATAAATCTTTGGTCGGGCCACCGAGATTCGCCATGAACCAGAATTTGCCTTTGGCAAATACGGTGTCATGGCGTCCTATACCGTGCTTTGCACTGGTATAG
>JBFFCO010000090.1:0-3078 GCA_041559835.1 Minisyncoccia bacterium
GGGAATAATTTTGTCGTTCATTATAAGGCATTAGGTGGAATAGATTTATTTGGATCGCGAGGAGATGTTTATTATCCAATTTTTGCTGGAGCGATTATTTTGATAATTAATGTATTTTTAGGTATATTATTTTGGAGCAGAATAAGAAAATTATCATACTTAGCCATAGCATCACTACCAGTTTTAGAAATAATAATTTTAATCACTTGCTTTAATTTAGCCTATATTAATCGATAAGAAGGAGGCAGGACTACCCCCCCCGCCTCTAGCGAGTTTCGGCAGGGAAAGATAGAAACAAAAATAATAATATCCCTCTCCCCCCGCCGTAGGCGGGGGGAGAGGGATTGTCTCGGTTTATCATCGCGGGCAGGACGGTGTAAAATAATATAAATTACTTGAAACACAATAAATAATAATAATTTGCTTCATATCAATAATTCAAAAAATATGCATAATATTAAATATTTAATAAAGAAAAAAATAAATCAATTAGGATTAAAGAAAAAATTTGATGAGGCGAGTATTTGTAAGATAGTGAATGAATTTATTGAAGCCCATCTATTAGGGGCTGAGGTTCGGGCGGAGGCATATCATAATGGCTCTTTAATTATTAAGGCAAATAATGCAGTTGGAGCAAATGAGATATATTTTTTTCAGGAAGAATTAAGGTTCTTTCTAAAGCAAAATAATTTCTCAATCAGAAATATAAGGATAGTTTATTGATTTTAAAAAAAATAGGTTTTCCACACCCTGCTTGTTTTCGTCCTTTATTTCTGATAAAATGAGTTGATGGCTGATGAAACAAAGAAAAGAATATTATTGGTAGAGGATGATTCTTTTCTATCAAATTTGTTAAGAGTGAGGTTCCAAAAAGAAGGAATTGATGTTGTTTTAGCAAAAGATGGCGAAGAGGCAATAAAAAAAATGATAGAAGATAGTCTATCATTAGTCCTTTTAGATTTGATATTACCAAAAAAAAGTGGCTTTGAGGTTTTAGAGCAAATATCATCAGACCCTCAAATAGCAAATGTTCCAGTTATAATTATTTCAAATTTGGGGCAGACAAGCGATATTGAAAGAGGAAAGAGTTTAGGGGCGATTGAATACTTTGTTAAGGCAAAGGTATCAATTAATGACCTAGTAGAAAAAATAAAGGAATATATTAATAAATAATAAATTGGTCGCGAAAAAGATAATATCTTAGATTATATGTGTTGATTAATATCCCTCTCCTCCCCGCCTTCGGCGGGGAGGAGAGGGATAGAAAATAATAGGATATAGTCTAATAAAAAATATTAAACAAAAAAGCCGTGCTTTTAATACCAATCAAAGCAAAAAGGGATTTACCCTATTAGAGCTTTTAATTGTTATTGCTATTTTAGCAATTTTAATGAGCATTATCGTTGTTACTTTAAATCCTGCTGAATTATTAAGCAAGAGCAGGGATACAAAAAGGATTGCCGATTTATCATCTATAAGAACAGCCATAAATTTGTATATTACTGATTTAGCTTCTCCTGATTTAGATGGTTCTGGTTCTTATTCTTGTGGAAATAATAGATTTTATTCCGTTCCAAGTTCTCGTGCCTCCACATCATTGGATACTGGAGACGGAAGAGATGTGACTTTCTCAAGTTCTTCTAATTTCAGAAAGGTGGATGGGGATGGATGGATGCCAATTGTTTTCTCTGGGATCTCATCTGGCTCTCCATTGGCATCCTTGCCAGTTGATCCAACGAATGCAACTTCTTCTGTCGCAGCAGATAATCTTTATTATACCTATGATTGCGATTCGACAAATACTACCTTTGAGTTAAATACTCAGATGGAAAGTGTTTATTTCTCTAATGGTGGCTCGGGTGATGTAGAGACTACTGATGGTGGAGATAATGATAATCTTTTTGAGGTTGGCTCTGACCCGTCTTTAGATTTAGCATCAACTACAACCACTTATTTCTTCCAATGGTAATTTATAGATATGGATTTAATCCTAATAACCAATCTTTTTTGGCGGTTTATTCCAGTGTTATATGTCGTCCTGATAATTATTCTAATTGCCAATCAATTAAAATTTAAAGTGGCAAACTTGGGAAAGTTTGTTGCTTTTTTTGTCGTCGCCATTGAATTTATAAGAGGAATTTTATTCTCTTTGACAACATATTTCCTTTGGAAGAATGATGCTGTTTCTCAATTCCTTTTGCCCCCATATCAAAAAATAAATTATTTTTTAGGTTATGTGGGGCATAGATATATTATTCCATTTTTTACTTCTTTATTGGTGGCAGTTATTATTTTTAAGTTAATTAAATTTTTAAATAATAAGCGAGGTAATAGATTTTTTTATGATGATGAGTATTGGTTTGTTTTTTTAGGAATATTAGTCGTCGGACACCCTCTTTGGGTAATTTATATTTTTTCGGCTCTAATTATCGGGGCATTAATAAATTTTATAAAAATTATTTTTTCTAAGAGAAATAGTGGGGATGGCGGTGGTGAAAAAATAATCTTTTCAATGAGATATATTTGGTTGCCTTTGGCGATTTTGATATTAGTCTTAAATAAGTGGCTCATTGATTTACCAATCATCAAGGATTTAAGATTTTAAGCATGGAAATTATTTCCATCCCCCCCTTGTCATTCCCGCTCTTTTCTTGTCATTCCTGTCCGCCTGAGGTGGCACATCCGCCTCAGGCGGGCGGATAACACTCCGGCAGCCCGTCCGCCTTTGGCGGAGAATCTAAAAATAAAGGAAAACGGAGATGCCTGCCTCCGCAGGCATGACAAGAGAGAGGCAATTTTTCTATTTCGTAATTCAAAATAAAAAAAGAAATTGAAAAAATATTTAAAAGATAATAGTATTATAGATATGGAATATTTAGATAAATATAAAATAAGAGGCAAGGAAATGAAATTTCCTATATTTTTCCCCGATGCCACATGGGGGGTTGTGCGAAGCATCTCGTCTTTTGATATAAAATCATCAGGAATAGAAGGAATTGTTGTTAATGGATACCATCTGCCCCAAAATCCCGGATTGTCCGTGATAAAGGAATTTGAGGGGATTAAAAAATTTATGAA
>JBFFCO010000091.1:0-3073 GCA_041559835.1 Minisyncoccia bacterium
AAATTTTAGATTTTCTTTGGATAGATTTCTACGACTACAAGATATAAAAATATTTTAAAAGAACTGCGAATCGTCAAAAACTACAACTTCTCTATATCTTGCCCATCATCCCTATCCATTACCTTATACCCTAATTTTTTTAACTCATTTCGCAAGTCGTCAGATGTTTTCCAGTCTTGACTATCTCGAGCAATCTTTCTTTTTTCTAATAAATCAGAAACCTCATCAGGAATATCAAAATCTTTTCTCGCCTCAGAGTTTCTCAAAATATCCAAACCCAAAATATTATCCCAATCAGAAATCAATCTTATTTTTTCTGACGAAGAAATATTTTCTGACTTTAACATATTCCAAGCAGTCGCCAATGCTTGAGGAGTATTCAAATCATCTGATAAAGCAGAAATAAATTTATCTTGCCATGCTCTAATATTTTTTGAATTTAAATCACTATCTTTGATATTGTTCTTTCCCCCGTCCTTATCCTCACTTAAAATCTCGCTCACTAAATCATATAAATTATTAAGAGAATTATCCGCTCCTCTCATTGTCTCCCAACTAAAATTCAAACCCTTTCTATAATGAGAATTCATTGTTAAATATCTAAAAGATAGGGGATGATATCCTTTTTTCTTTATATCATCAATCAAAATCATTGAAGCAGGGTCGCTCTTTGCTATTTTCTTTCCCCCATAACTCACCCACTCATTATGAAGCCAAAAATTAGATGTCTGCTCTCCAAATGCAGCAGTTGCTTGAGCAACTTCATTTGTATGATGGACTGGAATATGTTCCTTTCCGCCAGTATGAATATCAAATTTTTTACCCAAATATTTTACTGACATTGCAGTGCATTCAATGTGCCATCCCGGAAAACCAACACCCCAAGGACTTTCCCATTTCAAAATATGTTGTGGCTGATTTGTTATCCAAAGAAGGAAGTCCCATGGTTGTTTTTTTTCTTCATCAACATCAACTCTTTTGCCGGCCTCTTGCTCCTTTAAATTTAAATTAGCAAACTTTTCATAATCTTTAAACTTTGAGGTATCAAAAACTAACCCCGTCTTTGTTTGATAAGTAAATCCTTTCTCCTCTATTTTTTTAATTAAATCTATTTGCTCTTTAATATGCTCGGTTGCTTTTGATAATATATCTGGCTTTTTAATATTTAATTCGTCTAATGATTTTAAGAATTGCTTTGTGTATTTTTCTGCTATTTCCATCACCGATAATCCTTCTCTTTTTGCTCCCTTTTCCATTTTGTCTTCTCCTGTATCTTCATCAGAGGTGAGATGCCCGACATCTGTGATGTTCATTACCCATTTCACTTCGTAATTTTGGCTCTTTAAGAATCTAACTAATATATCCCAAACAATATAGGCGAACATATGCCCGATATGTTGGTTCCAATATACTGTTGGGCCACAAGAATATATCCCCACCTTGTTTTTTTCAATGGGTATAAATTCTTGCTTTTTTCTTGTGAGGGTGTTGTATAATTTAATCTCTTTCATATTGTCATCATTCTAATACAAAAAGAGCCGAAATAAAATCAACAACCTATCCACTCCTAATCCACCACTCTGATTTTTCTTATCGTCTCCACTTTTTTCTTGTCATTCCCGCCTACCAGAGGCGGATATTATTCCCCTCTAATAGAGGGGTGTCCAGCCCCTGTAAGTCAGGGGCTGGACGGGGTGTTTCTCTTTCTTTTCTAATACCCCCCGCCATAGGCGGGGGGTACGGTATCACTATAACGAGGTTAGACAAAAATGAATTTATTAAAATAAAAATAGCAAAAAAATAAAATTAAGAGGAGAGCCAGATATATATTCCGGTGAAGATGTCTGAAAATATATTTTCTAATTTTTCTAAATCTCTTTTTGAGAATTTCTTGAGGACAATATCGCCGGCTCTTAACATTTGTTTGCCTTTTGACAGGCTCTGAATAGGTCTTATCCCTATTCTTAATCTCCAAATTTTTTTCGTCCCCAATAATTTAATAATTGAATCAATTCCCTTATGTCCAGCCGAACCCCTCTCATACTGCATCTTATATTTCCCCAAAACCAAATCATAATCATCGTGGATTATCAAAATATCATCTGTCTTTACTTTAAAATATTTTGCTAGTTTTGAGACTGATTTTCCGGATTCATTCATATATGTTTGAGGAATACAGACAATGAATCCATTATTTTTTGATATAAGAGAATTTAATTTCTTATCAAAATCAAATTCAGATAATTTTTGAGACTCTTGAAATTTTTTGACTATAAGAGACCCAACATTATGCGGAGTATTTTCAAATTTTTCCTCAGGATTCCCTAATCCAATTATCAGTTTCATATATTTAATAAATTAATCAATGGCGATCATCTTCCCCCCCGTGCTTCGCACGGGGGGGGGATAGTATTCCTACCATCCCTTATTGCTTAAAAATAATTCTATATAATCATTCTAATCTAATAATATGGCGAGAGCAAATTATGTATATAAAATCCATATCAAATTTAGTAGTGATAAAATTATTGTTAAATTTTTGATTGTGAATATAATTGATGATATAGGAATGATGGGACCCGCCTTCGTCAAGACTTCGGCGAGGCGAAGGAAAACACCCCGTCTCGCCAAGAGGCGAGCCACCCCTCTATTAGAGGGCAGGGCTGCCGGAGTATTATCCGCCCGCCAGAGGCGGATGTGCCACCTCAGGCGGACAGGAATGACAAGAGAGGCAAAGTAAAAATATGAAAAAAGATAAAGCAAAAATTAAAATAAAAAGGACAAAATGGGATTTGTCGGTATTATTTAAGGGCGATGATGATAAAGAAATTGAGTTGGAAAAAATAAGGATTGAGAAAGAAAATAAAAAGTTTGTAAAAAAATGGGAGAAAAGAAATGACTATTTAAAAAATCCAAGCATACTAAAAATCGCATTAGATGAATATGAGTTGCTACAAAGAAAATATGGTTCCAGTGGAAAACTGGGCATCTATTTTTTTCTTAGATCTAGTCAAGACCAAGGCGACCCCAAAATAAAGGCAAAATTAAATAATTTAATTGATTTCAGTTCAAA
>JBFFCO010000092.1:0-3068 GCA_041559835.1 Minisyncoccia bacterium
AGCGAAATTAAGATTGATGGCTTTTTCTAAAAAGGGGATAGAGGATATTTTTAAATATCAATCTCAAATGGCGATTTCTGAATTAGAAGGGAAGGAATTGATTGTTTCCGAATTTGATTATGGGGCTCCAAGAATTGATTTTGATACCAACCAACTTTCTTTCCCAGTCAAAGTAAAGATGACTTTTAGGGATCCAATTGATTCGAATTTTTTGAGAGATAGTATTTCCGGGATGTCTCTTGATGGGGCTAAGGAGTTTTTTATGGAGCAGGAGGGAATAAGGCAGGTTGATATAAAGATTGCCCCCGGTATTTCCCCAATTCTTCCTTTGAGAAATAAGAATATCGATATTATTTTGAATTAGTTGGATATTTGGAATTGTGAATATAAGAAATAGCAACAATAAAGAAATCCATCCCCTCCCTCGCCATAGGCGAGGGAGGGGATTAAAAATAATTCACTACCCGCTACCCAATAAAAATTATGGATATAATTAAAATGGATTTGATGATTGGGATATTGGGGACGATTATTCTCCTGATATTATTTATCTTAAATCAAATTGGAAAATTAAATAAGGGTAGTTTTATTTATGATCTCGGCAATTTAATTGGTGGCTCTTTGATGGTTGTCTATTCTTTAATCATTAAAAGTTGGCCATTTTTAGCACTAAATCTTGTTTGGGCTGTTTTTTCATTAAAAGATGTGATTGTCTATCTTGTAAGAAAAAGAGGGAAAAAATAGGAATTTTGACCCCTTATATTATCATTTGAGCCTCTAAATGCGAATATGGATTTTTATACCCTCATTTAGGCAATTAAATAATAATATGATACTTTGAATTACAAAATACAATTAATAACTAAAATTGATTAAACTAAAGCCAACTTGATTTAATCAAGGGTGTATTATAATAATATATAATTATCCCGCCTTCGTTAAAATATAATATCCGCCTTTGGCGGACTTCGGCGGGACGTAATAAATTATTTCATAATTTGAACGTCCCAGCCACGTTGAAATTGCGAAGCAATTTTTTACGTGGCGGGCAAAGAAAAATATGGACAATCAAAGAAATAAAAATAACTCATTAAGACAACTTAAAAAATATGTTGATAATTTAGATAGAACAAAGAGCATCACAACAAGAGGTAATTTTGAAAAAGACTGGAAGCAATTGGAAAAAATTGCCAATGAAATAAATAAGATTGATAATGAAGAAAAATGGAAAAGGAGCAATTTGAAAAAATAATAAAAAATAAATCTATTGTATTTGATACAAATATATTTATTAAAGCGGTAGAAAACATTAAGAAATTAAATAATGATAAATGGGCGACATTAAAGAATGATTTTGATAAAATTCAGCAATCTCTGTAGTGCTTATAAAAAGAACAGATAGAAAAAGGGGGATTACAGCCCTTTTTTAAATTTGACATATTCTATAATCTTTGATATTATTAGATTAGAGAATAGATAATATATTTTGTCTATTCTTGAAAAATTAAAATGATAGAAAATTAAATAAAAAGGAGGATTGTCATGAGCAATTTAAATTTCATAATTTATCGCGAAGAAGATGGGTCTATCAATGCAGATGTTTGCCCTCACGAGAGTCTTGAAGATACCACACAAGATATTAAATTTTCCGAGTTTTATAGTGATATAATAGATCACTTAAGTGTTGATATTGGTTTTCGCTTCGCCAAAGGTGGCTTGGTTTTGAAAGTACTGTTAGGAGCACACAATCTTCAGATTGGAAATTACATGGACTGTGAAAGATCTTTTTTGGAGCATGTAGTTAGTGTGGTCTTGAGGATGGGCATGAAACATAAAAATTCAATATCAGATTTTGCTTTTTTTTCAGAGTTTAATATAGATGATTATGTTCGTCGAGAGGGAAGTGAATATGATAAGAATTTTATAACCATTTTAAAGATTTGCGAAGTTAGTCCGGGATTATTTAGATACATATTAGGTCAAGCATTTGAAAAAGGTCAGGAATTGGGTAGAAAAGGATTCATTGTTTAAAAGAGCAATGATCAAGCAGAAAAGATTGAGTGATAATAAGGAAAAGCAAAAAATACTTGCGGGGGAGGGTTGTTTGCCCCCGTATTTTTTATTCAAACATCCCCCCATCTTATTTAGTGGATAATATTTTTTGAAAATAATTAAAAATGGTGTATTATAATAATATATAAATATTATATTATGAAAAATCAAAAAAAGAGACAAAAAGAGAGGGGAGGAAAAAAAATTATAAATGTTCCATCAGTTAAATTAAAGGTGGGTTCTTTAAATAGAATAGGTTTGGAAAAAATTGTGAGTGGAAAGATAAGGCAAGTCTCAAAAGAATTAGGCAGGGGATTAAAATTTATAAACAGCCACCCTCGCTCAGTAACAGTTTTCGGCTCAGCTAGATTTAAAGAAGATAATATCTATTATCAAAAGGCAAGAGAAATAGGAAGTTTGATTATTGAGAATGGATTTGCCGTTGTCACTGGAGGTGGCCCCGGCATAATGGAAGGAGCCAATAGAGGAGCATTTGAATCACAAGGACCATCATTGGGTCTCACAATTGAATTACCAACCGAGCAGGTTATCAACCCTTATGTTAATGGTTATGAGAACTTTGAGTTTTTCTTCACAAGAAAACTTTGCCTTTCTTTCTCAGCCGAGGCCTTTATATTTATGCCCGGTGGCTATGGCACATTAGACGAGTTTTTTGAGATGATTACTTTAATTCAAACAAAAAAGATACCAAAAATCCCAGTATTTTTGTTTGGCTCTGAATTTTGGAAGCCATTAGATAATTTCATCAAAAAGTCTCTTATAGAAAAACATAAGACCATAAGCAAGGGCGATGAGAAAATCTATACCATCACCGACGACCCAAAGAAAATGGTAAGAATGATTAAGAAGGCAAAGATAAGAATGGGATAATTTGATTTATAAATTTTAAAAAATGGATATATTATTATTTCTTATTTTAATAATTGGGATTGCCATATTGGTGGCGATGGTTTTAATTTGGAAAAAAATATCTTCACCAGAAAAAGACGGACAAA
>JBFFCO010000093.1:0-2858 GCA_041559835.1 Minisyncoccia bacterium
GTAATTCCAAACTTCAAAGAACAATTTTCATTTATGATATTTAATCCCGGAGCCGAAGGAATAAATCGCCTTGGATATATTTTAGAATTAGATGTTTCAAACATTCCGGTTTTTGCCATTTCAAATATCAAGAGCAATTTCAGCACTGAATTTGAAAGAATGATTTCTCAAAATCCGGAAATTCTCACATCTCATTATCTACAAGACCCTGGTGTCGCCAGTGGAGTTTTCTCAAGTTTAGATATTGGCCCTATCAGCACAAGATTTTTGAGGTTTTCAACCGGATTAGAATTTTATTATGGCTGGTATAATAATTATTTCTTATCGGCAACGAGCCAAGAAGCATTCATTAGATTATCATCAGCAATCCTCCCAAAGATTTAGAATTTCATATCTTTAACTCACAAAATTCCTTTCTCTATTGCCCTTGTGAACGGTAGACATAACAAGTCTGATTAATTTATTAACCTTATGAAAAATAAGAAAAAGATAAAAATTAAAAAAATAATAATATCTCTCCTGATATTTATATTCATATTCTCCCTCCTCCTTTGGAGTGTCCCAATATTCGGAGCAGAAAAATCAAATTCGGAAATGTTTTCATCGCCGGAATATTTCATTACAAAATCAAGTGATATTAAAATGATAGAGCCAAAAATTATTCCCGACAACCCTATCTACTTTATAAAAGCAACAAGTGAATGGATTAAAAATATATTCTCTTTCGGCGATATCAGCAAAGCAGAAAATAAACTTAAGTCATCAAGCGAGAGATTACTTGAGGCGAGACAATTAGTTTTCAAAAAAAGATCAGAAGAAAAAATATTAAAAACAATAGAAAGATATCAAAAAGAAAACAACGAATTCCAATTCTATTTTTCTAAAGCAGTTTCTATAAGACCAACCAATGTTTTGTCTCAAAATATGCCTAGAAAAGTCATTAGCCATTTTATTTTTGAACAAAAAATATTGGCAGAAATTTCTATGATAGAAAATGATATCACAATAAGAAAAATGATAGGCGAAATTACAGAGAATAATAGCGACTTTATAATATCATCTCTATCAAGATTCTCAGGAGAAAATGAAATATTTAATAATTTAGATAATATTTTCAATGAGGCATATAATAGCAATAATAAGTTTTCCTCGTTAAGAAATTTAGAATCTTTAATTGAATTAGAGATATCATTAGATAAATTAGCCATCAAAAAAGAAAATGATTTCTATATCTTAAAGTCAAAAACAATAGGCAGGGCATTAGGAGAAGTAATGAATGATGAAGAAAATGATTATCAAAATTTGATAATCACTCCATTTGCTAACCCAATCAATGAGAGAATGGCCATATTAGAATTAAGGAGAGAAAGCAATATGGAGGGACTATTTGATAAGATTTTAAAAAGCCTCTTTTTTGATGTGTCAGATAAAGAATTAGAAATTTGCTTTAATGAGCTCATTATAGAATTAGATAAGAAGATTATGTCTCTCGACTCAGAGATGTTATTCTCTACAAAATTTCATAAAACATTACCTTTCCTAATAAGAGAAATAAAAGACAGGGTTGCCTTATCGCAAGAGAAAAAAAATGATTATGAATTAGAAAAATCATGCTTCTTGCTCCAAGAAGCAAATGTGTTATCAAATTTTGCAATTAAAAAATCATTTTATTCAAAGAATGATGAAGTAAATAATTTTTATAACTATTTAGAAGAATCTATTGAGAAAATAAAAGAAGAGGTCAATTTAGATAATTTAGAATATGCCCGCTTGATTGACATATTAGAAGAAATGGGGAATCATTTTGAAATAATGAATAAGTCGCTGATTGAGGCGAATTGGGATAGGTTTTTCAGCGAGTCATCAAAATTTTGGGCGGGACAAAATAATCTTCAATTTCTTTTAGAAAAAAAGGAAGAACTTAAGGATCTCTTGGGATTAGAAGCAAAGGAAAATTTTAGTGTTTGGTGTTGGGAAAAAAGAGGGATTATGTTTGAGAATTTAAGTATTTGGCCTCAATGTGAATTGCCAAATAATGAGATATTATCTTTATATATATGGGCGAATTTAGAGAGTAAATAAGATATGAGGTGAATAAAATGAAAAAAGTAGTAAAATTTTTAAATTTATTTTGTTAAATATAATTGATTTGATATAATACCTCTATATGATAGCGATGATTCATTTAATAGCAGGGGCAACTATTGGGAAAAAAATACCATCGCCAATCGCGGCATGGATATTGTCTTTTTTTTCTCATTTTCTACTTGATGCAATTCCTCATAGCGAATATAGTTCAGGAAAATACTGGGTAATATTATTAATTGCTGATATTTCTATTGGATTATTAGCAGTTTTTTGGTTGATGAGAAATGAGCCTAAGAAAAATAAGATAATTATTTTGATTGCCGCTCTTCTATCCACCCTGCCAGATTTTCTTAATTTCGCCTACCTTCTATTTCTCCCTCAAATTTCTTCTTTGCCAACAATAGGAGATCTTCTCGCCTCATTATCAGAAAGATTTTATGAATTCCATTTATTCCCTCATGCCGACTCACCATTTAATTTTTTCACGGGAACTATGAATCAAATTCTATTCCTAATCCTCGCCTTCTGCCTTTTCGTCAAAAACTCAGATTTAAAAAAATAAGGGGACTTAATGTTTTTATTCAACATTTAATGAATACAACCCCTTAGACCTTAAATCATAAAAAAGAAGATGGGCATCGTCTGGGCTTAAATCAATTCCTCTTATCTCAAAAACAGACTGCTCAATCAATGGCTCTGCCTCAAATGTCTGTAAATTTATTTTGTAAATCGCCTCGCTTAAATTAAAAGCCCCTTGATAATAATCATCA
>JBFFCO010000094.1:0-2764 GCA_041559835.1 Minisyncoccia bacterium
AGAACAAGAAGAGATTATCCAATTAGAAGAATGAATGACAAGAATTATTTATTGAAAATAAGGGCGGATTTAGAATCTCCAACCGTTCCTTCGGGGGTTGATTTAAATAAGACAACTGCATCTGCAGAGTTTGAGACGAAGGTTGTTGGAAAAGTTGATCTTTTGGCAAAATCTGTTTTTCGCGATGCTCCTTCGGGCATTGTAAATAAAGGAAGGTTGCCTTTGACTGTTGGTTCTGCCACTAATTTTACTATTCATATAAAGTTAATAAATTATTCTACTGATTTAAGTAATGTGAGAGTGAGGACGACTCTTTCGCAGGGGGTGACTTGGACTGGGCAGGTAGCGGGTGATTATGGAGACGACTTGCCTCAATATAATGATAGGACAGGGGAAGTTGTTTGGACTATTCCTATTTTGCCAGCAACGGTTGGAGTTGTTTTGCCAGCGAAGGAATTGATTTTTCAAATTTCTGCTACCCCATCGCTTAATCAAGTTGGTCAATATATGGATTTTATAGAAAAAATTGATTTTTCAGCGGATGATGATTTCACTGGAAAGGCGATAAGTTTTTCAGAGGATGGAGTAGATTCGTCACTCAAGCAAGACCCATCCGTGAGCCAAGGCGAAGGAATTGTCAAACCATAGTTTTTGTATAATTTTTTTACATCGCTATTGACAAATTATTTTACATCGTATATATTCAATATATGCTTTCTAAATTTATTCAAAAACAAAGAAAAAAAAATAATTTGTCGCAAGATTTCTTGGCATCTAAAATAGGAGTGTCCCGCCCCACATATGCTCAGATTGAGCAGGGAGAAAGGGATTTAACTATAACTGAGGCAAAAAAAATAGCGGCTATTTTTAATATCCCCTTTGAATTTTTTTTACAAGGCAAGGAGGGGAACAAAATTTATATTGAAATAAAAAATGGAAAAAAGAAAATTAAGGAAAAAGAATCAGAAATAAGAATAAGCATTCCGCAAGAAAAAATAGATAAGTTCCGGCAAGTTTTACTTTATATATTAAAAAAAGTTGGCGGGAAGCCAAATATAGGGATGACTGCATTATACAAATTGCTTTATTTTATTGATTTTGATTATTATGAAAAATATGAAAATCAATTGATGGGCTTGGTTTATTTAAAGAATCAATATGGTCCAACACCGCGATTATTTGATAATTTAATTAGTGATTTGATAAAAAAGGGTGATGTTGAAATAATTAAGAGTAAATTTTACCAGTTCCCTCAAATAAAATATCTCATAAACCCAAAGATTAATTTAGATTTGAGTGTTTTAAATGGGCGAGAAAAGGAGCATATTGATTGGGAATTGCAAAGACTTTCTGATTTCAATGCCAACCAATTAACTGAATTATCCCATAAAGATGTTCCGTGGATAAGTGCTGAAAATGGAAGCCCGCTTGATTATGAGTCGGTATTTTACCGCACGACTGAGACATCAGTGCGAGAATATAATGATGAGCGGGATTAGAGTTATTTATGCATTTCATTGCAAGGATGATAGAGTTGAATTTATAGAGATATATTTTAAGGGAGATAGGGAAAATGAGGACAGAGAAAGAATCAAGGAATATTTATCAAATTAGATTTTTTAGGGAACCTGCTTTTTGAAATAATAAAAAGAGGGATGCTCAACTTGAGCATCCCTCTTGGCTATATTTTTTATTTGTTAGGAGGAAACATTTCAACGAATTTTTCCGCCACTCTTTCTTCAATCCCACTCTCGAAGATTGCACTGTTTGGGTCCTCAATCTCAAACCAACTATCATCAGGATTATCGGATCCTATTTTCTCTAACGGGAGGATGCCCATAAAATGATAATCGTGTTTTACGATTAAAGCACCAAATTTCCCCAAATAATTAGGTGGAAGTTTTGATAAAATACCATCATGATAATAAGTATGTCTGTCAAACAAAAGGGCACTATATTTATTTGGCTCCTTTGGTAATTCAGTTTCATTTTTGATAAATTCAAAATCTATTTTGTCACCCAATATTTCTTCAAAGATTTCCATCACTTCTTTATCATATTTATTCGGACTGTCTTTAAAGGTTGTCCAAAAATAATCACTCTCTCCTTCGCCATAAGGAATCACATGATCAGCAATTTTGTAAAGAAGGATTATCAACTTTTTTATACTCATCGTTTTCAAATTGCTTATCAAGATATCGCCTACAAATTTACAAAACCCAGAAAGAGTATCTTTTAAACCTGTTTTTTCGAATATGATGTAAATGATGTGCTCATAAATCTTCTCGGTCATCCATTTATAGATTTGTTTGCCTCCTTTATCGCAAGGATTCAATTTGAATGTGGTTGTCCAATCTATGAAAAGCAATTTTCTAGACATTAAGATGTCTTTTCTCTTTTTGATTATACCTGCAATTTTCTTAAAAAAATCTTCGGGGAGATCCTCGTCTTTCCATGGGATAATAACGACATTATTTAAACCCAATGCTTCTTCTATTGCCTTTGAGATGGATTGTAGAAAGGGGGTATCCCTAAACATTATAATGGGGATTTCTTTCTCTAATGCTCCCTCAATTCCTCTTAAAAAAATCTCATATTTTTCAATCATTCTGTCCTCCTGCTTGTTTTTATTTTTTAAACTTCACAAGGTTTTTACTTATAAAACCTGAAAATATTATATATTATTTTTTGATGAATGTCAAATTTTTTCAGGGGGAAGCCCCGCAATGATATATGACTTATTTAAATACAAAAAATTGTATTA
>JBFFCO010000095.1:0-2754 GCA_041559835.1 Minisyncoccia bacterium
CTTTGTCTTAATGTACTCATATTATATTGGATGAATATTAAAAGTCAAATAAAATTATCCACAATTAAATATATTGAGGGGGGACAAGGGGAGGGGGATAATATCCCCCTCCCCTATTTCATAAAATATATTTTCTGTTAAAATATAGGCAATTAAGATTTAATATGGCAAGGAAAAAATCTAAAAATAAAAGAAAAATAAAAATTTGGACCCCTAATTTAGAAGAGCGGACAAGAAAAATAATAGTTGGAATAATATGCCTCGGAATAGCAATAATACTATTATTAAGTTTCTTTGGAGGAGCAGGAATTGCTGGTTATTACATCAAAAAATCATTTAAATATATGTTTGGCTGGCTATATTTCCTCTCCCCTATCATATTCATATCAGCCGGAGCAATATTCATCAGTTCTTTGCGACAAAAAATATATGGCTCCACATTGTTTGGGCTTCTATTATTCACATTCGGAGCATTAGGAATTTCAGACATAATAAAATCAACTTCGGCTGGATTCTTTGGAAGAATTGCCGGAGCAATTGAAAAAGTTCTTAGTTTTTGGGGCGGAATTGTTTTTGAAATAATAATTGCCATTATTGGTCTTGTTATAATATTTGAGTTTTCTCTTAAATTTAAAAAGAAAAAGAAGTCATCTCAATATCCTGTGGATGAATATGATGAGGATGATGAATTAGAGGAAGAGGATGAAGAAGAGATAGAAGAGCCAAAAAAAGAAAAAAATATAATCTCAAAATTGACAGGCAAAAATAAGGAGAAGGCGGAGAAAGAAGATATTCAGCCGAAGAAAGTGAGCGCAAATATATTAGCAAACTGGAATTTTCCAAGTTTAGACTTATTAGAATCAGATTCTGAAAAACCAACAAGCGGAGATATAAAAACAAACTCTCAAATAATCAAAAGAACTCTTTCTAATTTCAATATTCCCGTGGAAATGGATGAGATAAATATCGGTCCAACCGTTACAAGATATACTCTAAAGCCAGCAGAAGGAGTAAAATTATCAAAAATTATTTCTCTTCAAAACGACCTATCATTAGCATTGGCCGCTCACCCAATAAGAATAGAGGCCCCTATTCCCGGAAAATCATTAGTTGGCATTGAAGTCCCAAATAAATCAAAGGCACAAGTGAGATTGAGGAATCTTTTATCTCTAAATCAATTTTCAGAAACAGGATTATTATCCGTTCCATTAGGTAGAGATGTGAGCGGACAACCAGTATATATGGATATTGCAAAAATGCCCCACCTTTTGGTTGCTGGAAGCACTGGTTCAGGAAAATCAGTTGCCATTCATACAATTCTATCAAGTTTGCTTTTCAAAAATACCCCAGAAACATTAAGAATATTATTGATTGACCCAAAAAGAGTGGAGCTCACAACATACAATAATCTACCCTATCTCGTTTCTGATGTGATTACAAAACCTAAAAAAGCCATTATGGCTTTGAAGTGGGCAGTATTAGAAATGGATAAAAGATATGAGGAATTAGAGGGGGCAAAATCAAGAGACATTGATTCATTTAATAAAAAAATGCTGAAAGAGAAAAAAGATATTATGCCATATATTTTGGTTGTTATTGATGAGTTGGCTGATTTGATGGCAAGTTATGGGAGAGAGGTAGAGGGATCAATTGTGAGATTAGCCCAAATGGCAAGAGCAACGGGAATTCATCTAATAGTCTCTACTCAAAGACCATCAACAGAAGTCATCACTGGTTTAATTAAGGCAAATATTCCAGCAAGAATTGCTCTTAGGGTTGCCAGTCAAATTGATTCCCGAACTATTTTGGATAATTCTGGGGCGGAAAAATTATTGGGACAAGGCGATTTACTATTCCAAGCAGCTGAGAGTTCTAAGCCAAAGAGAATTCAAGGAGTCTTCGTTTCAGAAGATGAGATTTCCCGAGTAGTAAAATATATTATTGAAAATAATGAAGATTATATTTCTGAAAATGAAGAGATAGAGGATTTTCAAGAGGTTGCCGAAACAAATAATAGATTAAATAATAGCCAAATTGATTTTGATTCTGTCCCGGGGTTGGATGATGAGGACGATTTATATCCCGAGGCATATAAGGTTGTCGTAGAAGCACAAAAGGCATCTTCTTCTCTCTTGCAAAGGAGATTGAGAATTGGATATGCAAGAGCGGCAAGGTTAATTGATATGCTTGAGGAAAGAGGTGTGATTGGACAAGGAGAAGGAGCGAAACCAAGAGAAGTTCTTGTCGCTACTCCATCATCCGCCAATATTGATGATGATATCCCCGAGGATGTCTCCGAATCAATGCCCCGCGATAATATCGGAGGAATTGAGGGCGAAGAGATTTCTGATGAGGAAGATGAGGAGTAGAAATAATATTTTTCAATTATGTATTCAATTAAAATACCCAAAATATTGTTTTTAGCATTAGATATTGTCAGCTTTTACAAGCAGATCTATTTTAATACAAATGATTTGGTAGAATTAGCAAATAAATACAAACAAAGATTGGTAAGGCAAAGGTCTGATAAAAAAGATTACAAATTTTTAGATGACACAAATTACGGTGGTCTAAGGGGTAATTTTTCAACATTATTAACATGGAAGGGGCTTGTTAAAAGAGGTAATAAAATTGTCAGTTATTATAGTATTGGGCATAATACAAGGTTGCAAAATGCCATTACCAAAGGCGAAATAATTCTTAATCAAAATAATCTAACAGCAAATACAGAAAATAAAAAATTATTTGATTTAA
>JBFFCO010000096.1:0-2753 GCA_041559835.1 Minisyncoccia bacterium
AATTTTATTTTTATTACAGAAAATGTAATTTTTAATAAGTTTGAAATAATAAAGTTAAATATTTTTCACAATTCTGTTTTTCAAGATACAACTTACAATGTTATATCTTTTTACTTCAAAAAAAGGAATAACAAAAATAAAATAAATAAAGTTGATGCAACAATTTTTCCTGAAAAAAGAAATTTATCTTTTATTTTAAAGGAGTCTTCTGGTTGGCAATTGGGAGGCGATTTTGTTAAGAGTGTAAAAAATAATAAAAACTTTTTGAAGATATTCCGCCTCACAGAAGATATTATTTCTTTTGGCGGGAATCATAGAGTTGAAATGGCAATTCAAAATATAAAAGACAAAAGAACTTTTTATGTGGAGAGGGAATTGAGGGATATGATTAAGAAGAACATTCTTTTTTTAAGAGCAATAGATAGCAAGAATGGAAAAAAAATTCAATTAGAGGACATAAGAAAATATAAAGTAGATGCTTTATTGGGTAAGAGTAGTTCAAGAAATATGGCTCATTTGATATTTGGAGAGGAAATTTCTATAGAGGAACAATTAAGTTTAATGAAAATGTTTAATGATAAGTTGGATGAATATAGAAGAAAATATTCTTCTTTGTTTTTGACAAATTTTAGAGATAATAATAGAAAAAGAATTTCATTTCACTTTGCTTATAAATTTTTAAATCATCTATATCATGAAAAAAATTAATAATAATTTATATTATTTCAATATTTCTAAGAAAAGTCCTGAAAAATTTTTAGATGAATTTTATATTTTTAAAAGCAAACACCCTGATTTAGAAAAATACATAAATAGAACAAAGGAGATAAAAGATTTACTAATAACCATAAAAACCCTAAAGCAAAAAAATGAAAAAAAGAGTATTATTAAAAAATATTTTTATAATTTAGCATCTCTATTGAGTGATTTTTCTAATTGCTCAGAATTTTCTTGTTTTGTAAATGCTTGTGATAGTTTTTTGGATGAAGCAAGAGATGATATAGTATTATTAGAAAAAATAGTTGATTTCTATTTTGAAAATAGGGTTTTAAAAGAATCAGTGCCCGAAGAATGGATTCAGGCAATTTTAGATAATAATTCTAGCAAAAAAGAGAGTAAATGTGGCGAGAAAAAGTTAATGAATATTTTATCAAAATATGGATTTAAAAAAGTGAGTAAGTGGGATGATTTTTTAAGTAAAAATAAATGCTTTATTGAATTTTCAAAGAATATAAGCATGAATGATGTTAGGGGTAATCTTAATATAAATTTGGCAACCAAAAAGCAAAACAAAAAATTAGATATTATAATAAAGAAAGATAAAAATATTTTTTTGTGTGAGGCAAAACATCTTAATTCTTCCGGCGGAGAACAAGATAAACAGATATCAGAATTGATAGAAATTATAGGGCTTAAAGAAAGGGATACGAATATTCATTATATTTCTTTTTTGGACGGTTCTTATTCCAATATTTTGTTGGGGGATGAAGGTAGGGGCGATAAATTATTGCGACAAAGAAAAGAAATAGAAAAAAATTTGAAAAATAATAAAAATAACTATTGGATGAATACAATGGGATTTACAAATTTTATAAAAGATATAAAATAGAGATTAATATTATAGTGAGATAAGACGACAAATAAGTTGCTGGGTCGGGAAGTTCTTGAAGGACAAATATATTAAATAAAAATCTCCTACCTGAAGGCAGGCAGGAGAAAAGATTTCTGAAACCGGAGGCAATTCTCCCGATTATAAATCGGGTACAGAAATATTTTCGAGGAATAGCCCAGCCGGAGCCAAATTACCCTTAAAAAAATTTCCTAAAGAAGGCAAATAGTGATTAAAAGCCAATTGCCTCCAGATTCAGAAACCCTTATCTATAAACAGCCATATTATAGCATATATAAAATTATTTGTCAATAGCAAATAAGAAATTGTATCCCTCGCGAAAAGCAGGGATATGGGGTTAATTTTACTCTATTTTTTTATATATTTTTTTGAGTTTTGGTGAATTATTTCCTAATTCAATATAAATATACTATAATTATATAATATAGTCATTCCAAAACAAAATATCAACCTTTTGTGATATAATTAGGAAATGATTAAAATAAAACTCTCAGAAGAAAAAACTTACGATTACTCGCAAGTTTTTTGATGATTTGTTTCACCAGAAATTCTATCTCCTATCTCTGTTATTTGGTCTGTCCTGAGCCTCATTAACAACGAGGTCTCGTCCAGCAAAATCTTTCTCATTAAACATTTCAATTGCCTTTTCTGCATCATCATCATTCTTGAATTGAACAAAGCCAAAACCTCTTGACTTATCTTCATTGAATTTATCCTTTATAACTTTTGCTCCGTCTTCTCCATCCATCAATTCTCCAGCTTGTTCAAAATGCTTTCGCAATTCAGCATCATCAACTTGATATGCCAAATTACCTACATATAATTTTTTTGCCATTTTAGTTTTTGAATGTAGTAATTATTTAAATCACCCACATTCTTATATTACCTAGTAAATCGACTCTCCCGGCTAAAGACAATAATGACCCGGAAAGTCAAAAAATGTCAAAACAATAACCAAGGACTTTACAATAGATATTCTAATAATAATCATTTATTCATTCTTGTCAAATATTAATTTTCTTATTGATGGGTCTTGATAACTCACAGAAAAGCCAAAAAAATTTAAATTACTACGGCAAGAACATTTTTTGACAACTCTTTTGATACATTTGGGGCAATAGAA
>JBFFCO010000097.1:0-2738 GCA_041559835.1 Minisyncoccia bacterium
GGGGCAAAAATAAGGACAAGCTCGCCTATGAGATAGATGGCATTGTCGTTATTTTAAATTCAGAAAAAAATTTAGAAAAGGCGGGAGTGGCTGGAAAAGCCCCAAGAGCGGCAATTGCCTACAAATTTTCAGCCGAAGAATCAGTAACAAAAATTTTGGATATTATTTTACAAATAGGGAGAACGGGAGCATTAACTCCAGTCGCTATTCTTGAGCCAGTAAAAATTCGTGGGGCAACTATCACAAGATCAACTCTTCATAATTTTGATGAGATAAATCGTTTGGGAATAAAAATTGGCGATTCAGTTGTTGTGAGTAGGGCGGGCGATGTAATTCCTAAAATAATTCAGACATTGCCTCAATTAAGGTCGGGAGATGAAAAAGATTTTAATCCTCCAAAATATTGTCCCCACTGCCAAACAGAAGTGATATCCGACAAAAGCGGAGTGATTTTGAGATGTCCAAATAAAAAATGCTTCGCTCGACAAAAAGAAGCATTTTATCATTTTGTTTCAAAATCAGGATTTAATATTGATGGATTAGGACCAAAAATAATAGATAAGTTGTTAGATGCTAATTTAATAAATGATACTGCTGACTTATTCAATATTGAGGTTGGTGATTTAGAATCTCTTGAGGGAATGGGAGAAAAATCAGCCCAAAATATTGTCTCTGCTATTTCTAATAAGAAAGAAATATCTACTCCAAGATTTCTTTTCTCATTAGGCATCCCTCAAGTGGGAGAAGAGACGGCCATTGATTTAACGAGGGAATTATTTTCTTCTGCCAAAAAACCATCGGACTTGATAAAGAAAATGAATGAGATGACAGAGGAAGAATTGGAAAAAATAACTGATATTGGACCAAAGACTGCTTCATTTATTTATAATTGGTTTAAAGATAAGAATCATATTGATTTAATTCATAAATTTGATGGTGCTGGAATAATTTTCAAAAATGGGGCGATTACTAAAAAAATGTTAGATAAAAAGACGATTGTTATCACAGGGACATTGCAGACGATGAGCAGAGATATTGCAAAAGAAAAGATAAGAAATTTGGGTGGCAATATTTCATCTACAATATCAAAAAATACTGACTTTTTATTGGCGGGAGAAAATCCCGGCTCTAAGTTTGATAAGGCAAGAAATTTGGGAGTTAAGATTATTTCAGAAGATGATTTTCTAAAAAATAATTTTTGATTTTTATTTACTTTGAATTAAGAAATATCTTTTTCTAGAATCTTATATATTTTTCTTTCTATAATCTTTGCTTTTTTTCTGTCACCCCTGCGAAGGCAGGCATCTCCGTTTTGTCATGGTTTTTAGACCCCTGCCTTCGCAGGGGTGACAAACACCCCGTCTCGCATGAAGGCGAGCCACCCCTCTAATAGAGGGGAATAATACAAAGAAGCAGATAATTTTCCCATTTTGTAATTCAAGGTTTATATTTTGATTTTAAAAAAATAGGCGGGGCAACATCGTTGCCCCTAACCCGTTATGATATTATAGACGACATTATGTCATCAATTCAGTGGTGGTCTTTTTCTTTGCTGGTGGCGATAAAGACTGAGAGAATAATTAAAAAGAGAATGAGTGATGAAATATAAAGAGAATATACAAAAATTGCCTCTTGATATCCTTTGAAATCTACCTCATCAATTCCTAGGCTGATTATAAATATCGAGACCCAAAAGATAATAAATAACCGCTCGATTACCCCAAACCACGGGCTTCCAAAAAACCACCATTTCAGAAATTCAAAGAATTTCCATTCTTTGTACCATGAGCTTATGCTCATCAAAGAATTGACTAATTTTTTACTCCAAGATTCATGATGCCAAGACAAATAAGAACACAACAAAAAGAAAATTGAAAGCTGAACAGATGAGGTTAGTTCAACTCTCGCACTTATCAGAATGGAAAAAAGTGCAATTATTGAACATAAAAAACATCCCAATGCAGTTATAATCGCAAATATACTTCTTTTCGCAAACATATTTCTTTTTACCCTGAGTTCCCTTAATTCACCCGCTTCATTAATTTCATTCATTTTTTCCTCCAAAAATTAGATTTTAAATTTTTTATACACTTCTATTAAAATATCACAATCACACCACATTGTCAAACCTCACCTTAATTTCCCCCTTCTTTGTCATTCCTGCGAAGGCAGGAATCTCTACTTCACTATTACCACCCATTTGTCATCTTTTTAGACCCCCGCCTTCGCGGGGGTGACAGAAGAGAAAAAATGGCGGAGGTGACAGAGGGAGCATTATTTCTGTCTATCAAAAGCAATTATTTCTGTCTATCAAAAGCATTTGCTAAAATTATGATTTTGATTAGAATTAGAATAATAAATAATTATAGACATAAGATATTAATGCCACCTCCCCGCCTTCGGCGGGGAGGTGGGCTGGAAATAACAATCTTATCGCAATCAGAGAGATAATAAATAATTATAGATAATAGGAAATAGTAAGATAAGAGAAACTTTGCCTCCCCCGCTTTCGCGGGGGAGGGCTGGAGATTTTGTTATATTTCATATTGTCCCCGTAGTTCAACGGATAGAACGAGAGCCTTCTAAGCTTTAGATGGGGGTTCGATTCCCTCCGGGGGCACAAAAAGGTTCCTATAAGATAATCCGGGCCATAGTGTAACGGCTAGCACGAGTCGTTTGGGACGATTTAGTCCGAGTTCGAATCTCGGTGGCCCGACCAAAGATTTATTTTTGTTCTA
>JBFFCO010000098.1:0-2736 GCA_041559835.1 Minisyncoccia bacterium
AGATTAGATGCCCATAAAAAAGGAAGGATTTGGTATACACGCAAAGAGGCTTTTGAGAGATATATTAAGGAAAGAAAAAGAAAGAGATGAGAGTTTGCTAATTCTATTTTTGAAGCTAATTAATTTGATTTATAAATAATTTGTTAAATAATATTCAACTACTGAATATACTGCTGAATATATTCAGTAGTGGTTTTTTAAATAAAAAAAGAGGGTGTGCGGGTGATATTTCCACCTACCCCCTTTAATTATTCCAACGATTTTATTGGCAAGTCGCTTATGTAAACATTTCTTATCAAAATATTGTCCTGATCTACAATATCCAGTTGATCTAACAAATCCATATGCTCATTGATGAAAGAAACGATTTCTTTATCACCAACGAACCTAATGGGCGGTCCATCATCGCCTTCCTCTGTAATAACATTGTCTTCCCTGCTTACACGATTAAACTTCCTTATATAGAGCATAGAATCAAAGTGTTCGGCTTCAAAAATAGAATTTGCCGATTGAGTGTTTTATTTCTCCCGTATCATCAACAACTCTGCAAGGTAATTTCTTTTCCTTATTCATTGATTTTGCATACTCAATCGCTTTTTCCAATCCACCAAATTCCATTCTTATATCTTGCCAATCTCCATGAGCGCATAATTCAAAGTCTTCAATAAATTTCCACTTTTCTTTGCCGGGCTCACCATCAAAAAATTGAATAAAATATTCTTTCTTTTTAGGCTTGCTTGTTTTGTTTTTGGCAAGTGTTTTTCTCTTGCCAAATGTTTTTAGCACTTTATTGGTTTTTGCATTAACGACATGACAAACAACTCCATTTTCTTTCGATATTGCTTCAGCCAATTCTTTTGCTGGCTCAAGGTCGAAGGGAACAATTCCTCCCCCTTCTTCGGGTGGAAGTGATATCGTGGCAAAAGATATTAACTTTTTGCCACCCGCCGCTTTTGCCCATAATTCTGCCATTATAGTATAATTTACTTCTTTCATTTTATTTACCTCCAGTATTTTTATTTTTTATAACTCCTGCTTATTATATTGCCAAAAATATAGTCATCTGTCAAGAGGAGGGTATTTTGCTTTGTTAGAATGTTATATATGGCATTAAATGATGTTGAGATGAAATAAGATTGATACCCCTCCCCGCTGAAAGCGGGGAGGGGTATAAGCAAAAATATAATCAAATAATATATGGCATTAAAGGATATTGAAAAAAAATTATATGGGATGGATGAGGAAGAAATAGAAGAGGAAGAGGAATATCCCGAATTAGAAATTGAGGAGGAAAAAAGGGAGTGGAGAGAATCCGCTCCAATTGGAAGAGTTGAAATGGATGAGGAGGAAGAAGAGAAAAAAATTCCAACAGATTTCTACAAAAAAAGAAAGAAGCCCATTTTTCTATTCGCCCTATTGGGAGTTTTGGCAATCGTCTTAATTGTCCAAGGATTTTTTATTGCCCAAAGATTTTTCTCAAGAGAGGCAGATATAAATATATCAATTTTAGTTCCTGACGAAATATTAATAGCCAATCCATTTGACTTATCATTTGAATATGAAAACGATTCCCAAAATTTACTACAAGATGTCGTATTAGTTGTAGAAATACCAAATGGAGTGAGGTCATTATCAGACGAACCAGAGGGAAACTTTATTAGAAAATCATTAGGAAATGTTGGCACTGGCTCAAAGGGAAGTCAAGAATTTGAATTAACAGCCGTTGGTGAGCCAAACACAATTTTAAAATTTACAGGATATATTCAATATAGTTTGCCGGGATTTTCTTCACGATTTGAAAAAAAGATTTCAGAAAACATTTCCCTATCAGGAAGTTCCGTTGGGTTCAATTTAGTTTTCCCAGAATCAGTAGTGTCCGAAAATGAATTTATGATGAGGGTAGATTATTTCAACAATACAGACCGACCGATTTCAAATTTAAAAATAAACTTTTTTTATCCGTTGGGGTTTGAATATTCAGGGGCGAATATAGAGCCCGAAAGTGATAATAATATTTGGCTCATTGAAGAATTGCCGGCAAAGGAAAGCGGAAGTTTAGAAATTTATGGAAAAGTTGTCGGGCAAGCAGGAAGTTTCTTTGAGTTCTTGGCAGACTTTTCAATTTTTTCCGGCAATACCCAAATTGATTTAGGGCAGAAAACAGCTGGGCTTTCAATATTTGATTCCCCGCTAAGATTAAATGCGAGTTTGTCCTCAAAGTCATCAAATTATATTGCTAATTTAGATGATGATTTAACTTACAAAATTGAATATTTTAATAATACAGAGGTGGGATTGGAGGAGGCAATAATCAAAGTGTCATTAGATGGAGAGATGTTTGATTTATCATCTGTTCAGACAGATGGATATTTTGACTCAGGCACAAAGAGAATAATATTCAATGCCGGCAATACAGAGGCACTTCGTTTAATAAATAGGGGTGAGGGTGGCTCTGTAGAATTCAGAGTGAGAACAAGAAGAGATTATCCAATTAGAAGAATGAATGATAAGAATTATTTATTGAAAATAAGGGCGGATTTGGAATCTCCAACCGTTCCTTCGGGAGTTGATTTAGACAAGACAACTGCATCAGCAGAGTTTGAGACGAAGGTTGTTGGAAAAGTTGATCTTTTGGCAAAATCCGTTTTTCGCGATGCTCCTTCGGGTATTGTAAATAAAGGAAGGTTGCCTTTGACTGTTGGTTCTGCCACTAATTTTACTATTCATATAAAGTTA
>JBFFCO010000099.1:0-2676 GCA_041559835.1 Minisyncoccia bacterium
AAAATATCAGAAAAAGGCGAATTTAACAGAGTCGCTGGATTAGATATTAAATATATTCCAAATCAATTAGACCACACAAGAATATCAGTTATAATAAGTAAGAAAACATCTAAAAAGGCAGTAACGAGAAATAAAGCAAGAAGAAGAATCCTTGAGATAATCCGACCATTATTGAAAAATTTATCTGGCTACGATATAGTTTTCTTCCCCAAAAAAGAAATCTTAGAAAAAGATTTTTCAGAAATTAAGAAAGCAGTTGAATTGCTATTAAAGAAATCTAACCTAATATGATTAAAAACCTTTTTTTATTTCTAATAAAAATATATCAATTATTATTATCTCCTCAAAAAGGAGTATTTCGTAATATTTGGTTAGTTAATATTCCTTGTAGATTTAATGAAACCTGTTCAGAATTCGCGGCAAGAAATATCCAAGAAAAAGGTGTTTTAAGGGGGGGAAAATTAGCAATGAAGAGAATTGCAAAATGCCACCCATTTTCTAATAATATAAATAATTAAAAATATGAATCCATTTGATGCATTTTTAGTTCAACCATTGTTCAATGCCCTAATATTTATCTATAATATTATCCCTGATATTGGAGTGGCGACAATTATTCTTACCATTATTATTCGGGCTATTTTGTATCCCCTATTTCAGAAAAGCACAAAGCAACAAATTCTGATGAGTAAAATCCAGCCAGAATTAGCGAAATTACAAAAAGAATATAAAGACAATAAAGAAAAATTAGTTAAGGCACAAATGGAATTATATAAAAAATATGGAGCCAGTCCATTTGGAAGTTGCCTCATAACATTACTTCAATTGCCAATATTATTAGCCGTCTATCGTGTTTTCTTAAATGGATTTTCTGACGAAAGAATGGCTACATTATATAATTTCATTATTCAGCCAGATGTTGTTAATATCTATTTTTTGGGGATTATAGATTTGTCTCAGCCAAATATTTGGTTGGCAATAATAACTGCCATTATTCAATTCATCTCATCAAAGATGCTAATCCCACCATCTCCAAATAAATCATCAAAAGACGAGCCACAAGTTCCGATGCAAAGAATAACTGCCTCGCTACAAAAAAATATGGGTTTGATTGCTCCGCTCATCACATTTGTTATTCTTGTCCGACTTCCTTCTATATTGGCAGTCTATTGGTCAGTATCAACTCTATTTTCCATATTCCAACAATGGCTCGTCCAAAAGAATATAAATATAGAAAAAGAAGAAGAGGGCAAATAAAATTTTATTAATTATTATAATAAATGCTAACTCCCCCGCCCTCTTACTCTTTACAAAAAACTATAAATAGATTAACCTATTTATAATGGAAGAAATAAAAAATATAATTGAAAAAATTCTTAAATATCTTTCTATTGAAAATGCAGAGATAAAAATATGGGAATCTGATGACTCAATAAAGGCAAATGTAAAAGTAGATTATGCTGGCTGGCTCATTGGAAAAGAAGGAGCAAATTTGAAAGACCTTGAATATATTTTCAATCTTTTAGTGAGAAAAATAATGGACGACCCCTCAAAAAGGGCATCTTTAGATGTTAATAATTATAAAAAAATACAAGAAGAGAAACTTATTCAAGCAGCCAAAGAAGCGGCTCACAGAGTTTTAGTAACAAAGAAGCCAGTCCGACTTCCCGGTCTTAATTCTTATGAGAGAATGATCATTCATAATGGCTTATCGATAAATCCTAATATCATTACTGAAAGCGAGGGCGAAAAAGAAAATCGTTGCCTCATCATCAAGCCCTACCCATAATCTCAATCTTTTAAACGGGGGGGAAATTCTCCCCCCGTTTTTTTTATTATCGCCTCTTATCACATCTTACGACTATCATAAGCCCAATGGATAAGGACTTGTCTTTGCTTTACTCGGCAGGTCAAATCTCCTTTCCGACAATTTTTCTTCAAAGCACCAATATGTCTCTTAATCGCCTTCCATCTTTTTATTTGCCTCTCATCGTCCTCATGCCTTCTGCCCATATAATACCTACAATACCACTGAAACCAACCCCGGGGATCATCAGGATGAATCCAGCCATTTTTTTGCCAAACCGATAGGGGCTGACTAGCATTCACTTTAAATAAATTCAATTCTGGGCTATTTCCGGGCATCCCATCAGGATGAAGTTTGGCTTTTTTATACCAACTCTTAGGAAATTCTTTTCGGCAATCCCTCATATACCTCCCTCCAAAAACTCCTAATTCCAACATTTCTTTGGGTGTTAATTCCGGCTTAAATTCAGAATTAAAATTTCTACCGATTGGCTCAGTCAAATAATAAATATATCCACTTTGCATTTTATCACTCACAACAATCTTTTTATTCATAATTAGAAACTTTTTTTAAAACGACACCTCTATTTTACATCAAATCAAGAGGAAGGGCAAAGATATTGGATGGCGGAAAGTTATGATTTGGCATTTGACTCCTTATGATTTAAAATAATGATATGAGTGAGATAATAAAAAATATAATAAAAGACCTGAGGCAAAATATTGATAATGAATATAAAAGAGGGGCGGGAAATTACTTCAAGGAAAAAATAACTATTTTTGGGGTGAGGGCAAATAATACAAGGAAGATTGCTAAAAAATATTTCTCTGATATAAAGACAATGGATAAAAAAGAAATATTTGGAATAT
>JBFFCO010000100.1:0-2637 GCA_041559835.1 Minisyncoccia bacterium
AATATAAGAAGAACATGGATTTTGATGACTATCTTCTTAATAGTAATAATTGCCATTGGCTGGTATCTCAGCTACTATTTTCAATCGCAAGAAATACTTATCATCGCCTTGATATTTAGCATCGGATTAAATTTCTTCGGCTATTGGTTTTCAGACAAAATAGTTTTAAAAATGACAAGAGGCAAACGATTAAAATTTGAGGACAACCCCGAGATATTTAGAATTGTAGAAAATCTTTGTATCACCGCTGGACTTCCAATGCCAAAAGTATACATACTGCCGGAATTATCCCTTAACGCCTTTGCCACTGGCAGAAATCACAAAAACTCATCCATTGCCCTCACAGAAGGTTTAATAAAAAAATTAGACAAGAATGAATTGGAGGGAGTTATCGCCCATGAATTATCCCACATTGGAAATTACGACACCCTTCTTCAAACAATAGTTGTGATATTAGTTGGATTAATTGTGATTGTCTCCGATATGTTTTTCCGAACAAGATTGCTTGGATTTGGTGGTAAGGGAAGCAATAGAGATAGAAATAATGGCGACTCACAATTAGGGGCAATTATTATGATTACAGGAGTGATATTGTTAATCCTCTCCCCCCTTATAGCAAAGTTAATCCAATTAGCCATTTCAAGAAAAAGAGAATATTTGGCTGATAGTTCATCCGTTCTTTTAACAAGATATTCTGAGGGATTAGCAAGTGCATTAGAAAAAATATCAAATGATAAGACATCGGTCAGATTTGCATCAAATGCAACTGCTCATCTTTTTATTGCCAATCCATTTCGAGCAGAAAAGAAACCAAGATTTTCCAAATTTTTCCAAACCCATCCCCCAATAGAAGAAAGAATTAGGATTCTAAGAAGCATGGGAGAATAGATATATACTTGACTTTTTTTATAGATTATTATATCATCAAAGCAGTCTCGCGAATGAAATTAACAAGTGAAAATATAAATAAAAGGAGGGCTTAAGAATGTATGACTTAAAAAATAATCTAATGAAAGAACTCGCTACCCGATTTAATGTCCCGCCCCAAAATATTGCCACTAATCCACATCAAATTACTCCCAAAAAAACAAAAGTCTATTGCGGAGGCATTGTTGGGTATGATGAAAATGGAAATCTTCTTCCGGAATTTGTTAGACTTTTGCCTAAATTAAAACGAATGGACATAAAAATATTTGTCTATCCAAATGAGGAAGTAAAAATCATTGAGGTAAAATCAGAGGGAAAAGATCCCGCTCAACTTTTGAAAGAAATTAAAGATAACAACGGAAGTTATTCTGACTGGGCTGAGAAAACAACTCAGGAAATTGAAATTACCCCCAAAAATACCATCTTGAAAGTAGCAATTATTGAAGTGGGGTGGCTAAAATTGAATAAAGACACAACCCAAAACATTTGGAAAATAAGCGAAAAAATGGGGCTAAAAAATTGCCCCCTCGATCTTCCTTTAATTCTCGGCTCAAAAAAAGAGTATCATAAATTACTAATGGGGAAATTTCTAAGTTTTAAAATACCAATCACCAGTTATCTCGGAGATTCAAAAAGCTTCAGCCTAAATCTTGTCTCTTATAAAAGAGTTAGGTTGGATGTTCATAGATTTCCAACGGACAAATGGAACTTCCGCTCGCTTATCTGCTTCTCTCTCTGACTCCTCCATCTAATCTCTACAACATATCTCCCAAGATTTCATCGGGGGATATATTTTTTATTTATATTATTCCCCGCCCCCATTGTTTTTTGATTAAAAAAGATTAGATTAAAATATATATGGAGGGGTGCTCCGCCCCATACCAGAGTCGCTGAAAGCGACACGGTATAGGGTTGAAGCAATTAATAATCAAATATATGGAGGGGTGCTCCGAATGGTAAGGAACACGATTGGAAATCGTGCGCCCGCAAGGGCTTGCAGGTTCGAGTCCTGTCCCCTCCGCCTTCGCTCGCCGAAGCGACGAGCTACGGCGGACGAAGTCCGCCAAAGATCGTTGCGAAGGAGAGTTTCGCCTCGCCGAAGTCCGTCAAAGACGGACGAAGGCGGGCTTCGCCCTTATTCGGCTCGGCTACGGCGAGACGAAGTCCGCTTTCAGTTCGCCATAGCTTTAGCGACGGAGAAAACCTTATCTTTATTAATTAGATTCTTTGAAAGAACATAATAAATATGTATTATGTTTATAACTTAAAGTGTCAAGATGGATTTTATACTGGTTGCACTGATAATTTAAAAGATGGAATTGATAGGCATCAAAAAGGGTATATTTCATCTACAAGAAATCGCTTGCCAATCAAATTAATTTCTTATTTTGCCTTTCAAGATAAATACACCGCCTTCAATTTTGAAAAGTATCTGAAATCATGTTCAGGTCGTGCATTTATGAATAAACATTTTTATAAATAATACTTGCCACGACAAATAAATAATTTAAATTGTTTAAAAGGCTATGAGTTTATATGACAACAAATATTGGAAAATTATAGATAATTATCCAAATAAAAAATTAAAAGATATAACTCCATTATCTGAACGTGCACGATCATTTTTATCAAGGAATAAAAATACAATAAACAACAAGGTGGTGAAAATAACTGGGATTATTTTTATGATGCAGGGCATGGAATATCACT
>JBFFCO010000101.1:0-2613 GCA_041559835.1 Minisyncoccia bacterium
ATGATTAATTCAAAAAACTCGTTTTGCCTCTATTTGAAAGTCGGCAAAACTCAAACATTTGAATATATAGATCATCGCTCCCCATTCCTTAATTTGTTTCTATTTACTCTCTAGATATTCGAAATTTTGATTTTCTTTGGAATTGATAATCTTGTCTTATAATTCCCCTCTATTAGAGGGGTGGTCCAGCCCCTGCGGACAGGGGCTGGGACGGGGTGTTTTTCTCCCTCCATCAAAAAACTAATCTAAAATCTAAAAAGGGATAAATGGATTTGATCGTCCGGGGATTGTTCTTAATTCCACTGGTTCTGAATATGATTGCAAAGAAGTAAATTCAGGATTTTGCAAAATATCCTCAGGAGTAAATTTCAAATCAACAATACCACCAGTAACATCCTTTTGTAAATCCTCTGGCACCAATGAAAAATCCTCTACTTCGCCACCGCCAATAATTCCGCCCAATCCGTCTCCGCTTGAGAAGAAAACAAAATAAACTATGCCAATAGCAATTATTAAAACTATTATTATGATATAGAGAAATGTTCTCTTTTTTGGTTTTTCTTCAACTAATTCCATACTATTGATAATAAGCACTTAGAGAGACCTTGAAATTAAATCTTCCTACACCAGTTGCTCCACCCAAAGAAGCAAAAGATATATTTTCTACATCCATCAATCTAATATTACTCTCAACTGACGATAACCATGTTTTAAATGACTCATACGAACCATTTAAAGAAAGTGATATATTCAATATCCTATTTTTCTTAGCCAACTGGTCTCCCCTCTCTGCTACTAATGCAGAAAGAGTCGGCATATCAAAATTTATGCTTTGAACCTCCAACCCGCTTTGACTTGCTAAATTATCTAATTGAGCGACTACATTTTGAATTTCGGGTCCTCGTGGGACACTCAAAGATATTGTTTGACTCACTCCTGATAATGATTTGTATTGATTGATAATTGATTTTGCGACTTGAACTGATTGGAACTGCTCATCATATTTTGCCTTCACTTGTGATAATTTTTTACTTGATTCTGATATATTGCTGATAGTAGGCCAATCTAAACTAAAGAATACCACCAATGCCGAAACCATCAGGGCTAATGATATTAATAAGCTTATATTTCTCCTCGTCGTATATTTCATATATATTTTATTGACTTATATCATTATATATTATTTTTTGATTATCTTAAATCTACACCCTATCCCCCCCGCGGAGCGGGGGGATTAATCTTTGTTATTTATTTGACAAATTATTTTTTTATTATAATATAATTTTAGGAGGCGAAAAATGGTAATAACAGAACAAGAACTAATTAGTTATACTTATTTAGGTAGTCATACTTATTTAAGACAACTTGGAGAGCGGGTTGATGAGGAACGTTTAATGAATAAATCAATGGAAAAATTTAATTCATGGGCGACAAAAAGAAGTGCTCTTAAAAACTTCAAAGTTGTGTCTTCTGAAAGAATTATTTATGCTGATTTGCTTTACCACATTGTTACCTATACATACGAAGACTAATACAAACAACACAAAAAATGAATTTTATCAATGATTAAGGCGTTCATATCGATCGCCTTTTTGTTTCAGCCAACCAAATCACTCCTAAAATCAATTATATTAATTTTTTAATCTCCCTATATCTTATCTAAAACCAATCTTGGGTTGAAAAATACCTCTGCTGAAAAATTAATCCTACCTTGAGCTGCTTGACGAATATCAGAAATATCAATCTCTCTAAAATCAGCCGTTCTTTGAAATGCCAAAATCTGCTCTGATATAGCAGACAAACTTGCAGAATACCCGTCCAACTTCAATCTTTCTTCCTTGAAATCATAATCAAAGTTTGTAAAGGCAACTTGAGGATGAGTGATTAATTCTAATCTTTGAAAAACTTGCGATGAGTATATATGTCCCTCTAATAAGTCCCTCAAATTTATTAATTGTGAATAGAAGACGGAAACTTCTTCTCTGTCTGAAGAGGCAATTTCTTTTTCTAATCCGATTATATTATCTTCTACTTCAGCAATTCTTCTTTCTAAAACTCTTTCATATCCATAATGCAATCCGAAATAGGCAATAAAAACAATCACTAATAATATAGCACTAAATCGGATAAATTTATTGAGCCATCCGCTTGGCAATTTCTCTTTTTCAAGTGATCCCATTAATCCCATTTCCACCATATCTTATATTTATTTTATTATTTCCCTTATTCTTTGTCATTCCTGCGAAGGCAGGAATCTATTCCCCTCTATAGAGGGGTGGCTCGCCTCTTGGCGAGACGGGGTGTTTCTCCTTCGCCTCGCCGAAGTCTTGACGAAGACGGGTCCTAAAAAAATCTAAAATTTCTCTATTTCGTTCGTAAATAGACAAATTATATCCATTCCTGCCAAGAAAGAAATTGCTTTGCAATTTATTTCTTGTCTCCGCGATGAACCATTCAAAAAACTCGTTTTGCCTCTATTTGAAAGTCGGCAAAACTCAAACATTTGAATATATAGATCATCGCTCCCCATTCCTTAATTTGTTTCTATTTACTCTCTAGATATTCGAAATTTTGATTTTCTTTGGGAGTTGATGTCTTGTCTTAATTCTCTGC
>JBFFCO010000102.1:0-2600 GCA_041559835.1 Minisyncoccia bacterium
AATTTTTAGATGAAAAAGAAGTATATGAATTAAAAAATCAAAATAAATACTATTGCGAATTAAAAATTGACGGATTGGCAATTGAATTAGTTTATAAAAATGGAATTTTAATGATTGGCTCAACAAGAGGAGATGGAAAAATAGGAGAAAATGTCATCATCAAAACCTAATTCTTAATAATCTCAATTGCATCAACTGGGCAATTATCTCTTGCCTCCTCTTGCTTATCAATACTATCTCCTGATACATCAATCACTCTTGATTTGCCACTATCCTCATCAATCTCAAATGTATTAGGTGCAATTGTTGCACAAAGACCACATCCAATACACTTATCTTTGTCTATATTTATTTTTATTTTTATTTTATCGTTTTCCATATTTTTACTTCGCCTCGCCGAAGTCCGCCAGAGGCGGACGAAGGTGGGTTTCGCCTCGCCAAAGTTTTAACGAAGGCAGCACATCCGCCTCAGACGGGCGGGTTTCGCCTCGCCGAAGCCCCCTGCCCTGCCGTAGATTTAGCGAAGGCGGGTTGGCGAAGGGGCGGGTATTACATTCTCCGCCTCAGGCGGGCGAGACAGGGCATTCTCCTTATTCAAATCTCTACTTAACATCCTTTAAATAATTATCAATGGCATTTCTTATCGCCTTATCGCCTAAGACAGAGCAGTGAATCTTTTGGTCTGGCAAGCCACCCAATCTCTCTAAAATATCCTTTGGCTTTATTTTTATTGCCTCATCCAAAGTCATTCCCCCATTCTCAGTTACCATAACGGAAAGCATTGATGTGGAAGCAATGGCCGAACCGCAACCAAATGTTTGCCATCGGCATTCCTTTATTTTTTTTGTTTTTGGGTCTATCCAAAGCCAAAATTTCATCATATCTCCGCAAACTGGATTTCCTGCCTTGCCAAAGGCATTAAATTTAAATTTGCCTATCTCTTTTTCCGATAAGAAGTTTCGGGGATTAAAGAAGTGGTCTTTTACAATGTCATTATATACCCAAGGAATATTCTCTTTTTTTGTTTTATCCTTTCCCATTTTTTTTACTTCGCCCGCCGAAGTCCGCCAAAGGCGGATATTCTATTTTAACGAAGGCGGCCCTGTCATTCCTGCGAAGACAGGAATCTCTGCATCCCAAAAAAATCTAAAACTAGAATTAATACTTCATCAATCATTTTGTCTTCCAAGACTTAAATGATGAGATTTCTCTTAATCTTATCACGATTTTTCTTAATTCCGAAACAAAATAATCAATTTGCTTCTTTGTGATGTCTTCTCCCAAAGAAACCCTTAAACTACCATGAATTATTTCTTGAGAAAACCCCATTGCCAATAAAACAGCTGACGGCTTTAATGATAATGAATTGCAAGCCGAGCCAGTAGAAACACTTACCCCCTTTCTATCAAGCATCAATACAAGCGATTCGCCTTCTGTTCCGGGAATTATAAAGCTCGCGATTTGAGGCAGACGATTCTTAGAATCGCCAGTTAAAATTGAATAAGGGATTGCTTTTAATACATTTTTGATAGTATAATCCCTTATTTCTCTAAGTTTTTTAACATTGCCCACTAATCTTTTTTGATTTATTTCTATTGCCTTTGATAAACCAATAATACCGGGCAAATTCTCTGTCCCTGCCCTCATTCCCCTTTCTTGTTTTGCCCCAAAAATTATAGGAGATATTTTTATTCCTTTTTTGACGTATAGCAGACCCGTTCCCTTAGGACCACCCAATTTTCCCCCATTGATAGTCATCAAATCAATTCCTAATTTTTTGACATTAAAATCTAAGTAATGGTTCGCTGCATCTGTGTGAAGCATCGTTTGGGTTTTTGAAATTATTTTTGAAATTTCTTTCATTGGCTGGATTGTGCCAACTTCATTATTCGCCAACATTATTGAAACTAAAATAGTTTGCTTATCAATATATTTTTTTAATTGATTTAAATTGATTTTTCCATTCTTATCTACTCCAACAAATTCTATTTTGAATCCCTTTTTTTCTAAATATTCTAAGGGCTTAATAATTGACTTATGCTCAATCGCAGAAGATATTATTTTCGGTTTTTTATATTTTTCGCCATACTCCCCGGCAATTCCTAATATTGCCAAGTTATTGGCTTCAGTTCCGCCATTTGTAAATATTACTTCATCTTTTTCGCAAGATATTAAATCCGCGATTTTACTTCTTGCTTTTTCCAATGACAATTTTGCCCTTCTTCCTTCTTCATGAATTGATAGAGGGTTCCCATAATTATTTTTATTCGCCTCAATCATACTCCTTAATACCTCAGGCAGGATTGGAGTTGATGCCGCATTGTCTAAGTAAATTCTTTTCATTTTTTGATTATATCATTTTGTCGCATAAGATGGCAAATAATAATAATACCTTGAATTACGAAATAGATAAATTATTCTCTTCTTGTCATTCCTGCGAAGGCAGGAATCTCCGTTCTGCCATGTCTTTTAGACCCCCGCCTTCGCGGGGGTGACAGAAGAAAGGTTATAGAAAAAGGCATTTAGTAATTCAAAGTAATATAATTAAAATATTTTTTAAAATAAATGAATATTTAATCTCTCCCGCCCCGAAGGGGCGG
>JBFFCO010000103.1:0-2571 GCA_041559835.1 Minisyncoccia bacterium
AAGACAAGGCAAGTGCAATAAATCATGGTTGAGATTCCCCGCCGAAGGCGGGCAAGCCGCCGGAGTATTATCCGCCTCTGGCAGACGGGAATGACAAGAATACGGACGAGGGGGTGAGACAAAAAAATATTTCACAATTTAATATAATATCATTATAATTTTTTTTTATTTTTAAACAAGGGGGCTACACCATATTTAAAAGACAATAATTTACCCATTTATTCTCTTTTGCTAATTTTTCATTTATTTAAATAGTTTATCTTATCTCATGTTATATTAAGCAAAATAGTACCCGGCCTTGTCTGCCCTGTGTATTAATCTTGCAAATTATTTTCATTTTTATATAATTAAATAAAAAATATTATGTATTATTACACATTCACAATTTTTATTATTTTATCAGTCGTTTATTACTATTTACCGATTCAAAACATATAAAATTTTGGAGTCCTCTTAACCATCTCAACTTTTCTATTCTCAATCTTTACAGGATTTTTTATTCAAAGACAGGGAAATAGATATAGCCTTATTAGAGATAGGATAACTGAATTTGATGGCAATCTCTCAAGTATTTACAGGTTAATCGGTCATTTCGGGAAAGAAGTGCAAAATAAGACAGAAAAAATAATCAAAGCATATTATGAAAGAATAATTAAAAACAATGATTGGTCTTATAACTTTACCCATAAATCAAATACTATTACTTCAATCCATTTTTTGTTAGATGAAATAGCCGGCGAAAAATCACTACCATCTTTAAAAAATGCATCATTAACAAGAATATTATCAGCATTAAGGATACTACAACAAACTAGAAAAAAAATGATTGCCTTGTATCATGAAAGAATTCCAAAATTTCAATGGATTTTACTTGGTTTTTTGGCGATTGTTTTATTCTCAACATTATCAGTTATCCCCTCTCACTTAATGATATTTAATTCTATATTAAAAGGTGTTTTCGCTAGCTCTATTGTCTTTGTATTTATTCTATTGAGTAAGTTTGACAGGTTAAAATTTTTTGATAAATCTATTGGCGAGGATTCAGCAAAAGATGTTTTGGATATTTTTGAGGGCAAGAAATAGGCATTATTTATTTTCCTCTAAATCTGATAAAAAAATTTCTAATTCTTGGGGGGGATTTGCTTCAAATAAAAATCTCTCCCCACTTATTGAATTAAATTCTAAAGAAAAAGCATGGAGGAACATTCTATCTAATCCACTTGGAGCAACCAACTTTTTTGGGCTATAAATATCATCGCCAACTATTGGATGACCCAAATATTGAAGATGAACCCTTATTTGATTTGTCCTCCCTGTTTTCGGACTAATCTCTAATAAAGAAAAATCTCTGCCCTCTTTATCTTTGAGAGTCTTAATTAATTTATATTCCGTGATGGCCTCTTTGATATTGCTAATATTTTTAGCCAAAACTGACCTTTTAGTAGCCGCCCTTATCCTGCCGATTGGCTTATCTATAATTCCTCTTTTTTCCTTTAATAATCCCCAAACCAATGCCAAATATTTTTTACTTATTTTTCTTTCTTGAAAAAGTTTTTTGAAATAAAAAAATGCTTCATTATTTTTAGCAATTATCATAATTCCCGATGTATTCCTATCTAATCTATGAACTATTCCCGGGCGAATAATATTTTCGCCAACATCTTTTATATTAGGATATTTATTTATTAACCAATCAACTAATGTTTTTTCATTACCCCTTGCCTTGCTTGATATAGAATGAACTAATAAGCCACTTGGCTTATCAATTATTAAGAAGTTCTTATTTTCAAAAATAATCCTTATTTTGTCTAATATCATGATATCATTATAATCCACTTATTGCGAAAAAACACCCCACCCGCCAGAGGCGGATGTGCCATCTACGGCGACGGGATAAGCATACGATCATATCAATCCTCGCTATTATAGAGATGATGAATAAGGCAATGATTTGATATAATTTTCCATAAACTCAAAGTCCGGCTCATTTCTATCATTGACCGGCAATTTTAAAAATAAATCATTTAATCTGAATTTAACAACACCTCTCCCATAACCAAACTTTTCTTTGATTATTAAATTTAATATAGCATTAAGGAATAAGGCACTGAATAAGTTTATTTTCTTGTTCCTTAATATATTAATTTTATTTCCGGTTATAAAATCTCTATCTTGATAAAAAGCCTTAAATCCCTCTGCTCCTATAATTATACAGTTTCCTTTTGATAATTTTTTTAAATTTACTTCACTCTTATTCACAAAATCCTCTATCCCATTGTTTTTTGCCGTTCTAGTGATATAGGGAATGCCATCTATTGAAGAGTCTCTAATTCCATCAATTTCAATTGAATGAATTGGCTTGCCAAGAGATAATTTAAAAACATCTCCTACTTTAAACTCTTTCCAGTTTTTTGTATTAATTTTCATAATTATTTTTTTATCGCCACCTAAAATTTCATCAGCTCTAATATTATTCTCATTAAGAATATCTAATAATGTTATCTCGTCAATATCTTTATCTATTAAGTCTAATTTCAATTTTGTAGAAAAAATAATATATTCTTTAATACT
>JBFFCO010000104.1:0-2552 GCA_041559835.1 Minisyncoccia bacterium
AAACAAATTAAGGAATGGGGAGCGATGATCTATATATTCAAATGTTTGAGTTTTGCCGACTTTCAAATAGAGGCAAAACGAGTTTTTGAATTAATCATCGCGGAGACAAGAAATAAATTGCAAAGCAATTTCTTTCTTGGCTGGAATGGATATAATTTGTCTATTTACGAACGAAATAGAGAAATTTTAGATTTTTTGGGGAGAGAACACCCCGTCTCGCCAAGAGGCGAGCCACCCCTCTATAAGAGGGGAATGAGACTTGCCTTCACGGGAATGATAGAAATAAAGACATTATTCCCTTATAATTTTTTCTCTTATAATATTCTCTAAATCCCCGCTCACATCTTCTAATGAACCCTCACCATCAACCTCATATAAATTAAAACCAATGCCCTTCAAGTAATCAAAAACGGGAATGGTTTTGTCTCTATATTCAACCAATCTCTTTTTGATAGTCTCTTCTGAGTCTAATGTCCTAATCTTTATTTTACCTCCTTTCTCTATGCACTCATCCACTCCCCTTTCTTTTGAATCATACATTATTGGATAGGAATTATCATCTCCTAAATCACAAATTTTTCTATGGCTATTTCTAAAAATAGATGTTTCATCACTTAATTTCAAAATAATAAAGTGAATATTTTTTTTGCCATATTTTTTTTCCAAAACAGAAAGTAAATATTTTGTATCTTCTATTGTTCTAAAAGCACCAGAGAAAATTATTCCCCTATTGCCCAAATTTTTATAAACTTGCTCTATTCTTTTTTTAATAACCTCACTTCTCAACCACTCTGCTGTCAAAAGTTTTCCTCCCTCAAATAATGCCCTTTCTCTTTGAATAATTGGGTCATTCTTTTTTCTTGGGTCGTAAATTATTTTTTCAATCAATTTAGAGAGATTAAATCTTTCCAAATTAAAAATTTCAGCCAATATCCTCGCCTGAGTAGATTTTCCAGAACCCGGGGGTCCAAAGAGTGCAATTGCCACCTGTTTTTTTGGTAAAGTAATCATTTTATTTATTTAATGAATTAAATATTTGCTCTGTTACTTCATTTGGCAATTTTTCTCCATCAACATCTAATATTTTGTATCCTCTGTCATTGAAAAATCCAAAAAGCCCATCAATGACTTGGGAATATTGAATTTTAAATCTATTCCTTATCACTTCCTCGCTATCATCAATTCTCACTAATAAATCGCCTCCGCAATCGGGACAATTTGGTTGCTTATCTAAATATCCAAAAAGTTTATTACAATTTTTACATTCTTTTCTTTGGGTATTTCTCGACACTGCTGTTTCTAATTTTATCTTTATATTCAAAATTATTATATTTTCTTTTCCAAAAGATTTTTCCCATTCCAACAAAGAATTTTCTGCTTGACTTAGAGTTCTTGGAAATCCATTCATAATCAGCCCTTTTTCATCTGCCCTTCTCTCAACCTCCTCTTTGACTAATTCGGTCGTCCATCCCTCATCAATAAGTTCGCCTCGAGACATTTTATCTTTTTCTTCCTTTATTTTTGGGTCATCTTGGAGAGCAGGATTATTTAATTTATCTTTTAAAATAGATGACATCTTTATTTGAAAAAAACCGAATTTATCGGCTATTTTTTCTGCTTGGGTATCTTTCCCAGCTCCCGGAGCTCCATATATTATTATCATTTTTTTATCTTTCATGGTTATTATCATTTTAATTTAGCTATTCCCTGCCATAGGCAGGCATACCCGCCATCTAACAGGGGTATGTCTACCCTTGCCTAATATTCAAAGTATTGGCGAAGACGGACAACAGGGTGTTCTCTTTTTCAAATCTCACCTTCTTAGAACTTCCTTTTATGCTAATAATATACCAAATCTTTTATTAATTATCAAACAAGATGTGAGATTATTAAGTTTAATTTAAGTTTGGGGTAAAAAATAAAAAATGCTATTTAAAATTAAGCATTCTTCTTGATTAGAATAATGTCATGGGATTAAAATTAAAAAAAATGAACAAAATTCCCAATAAAATAAAAAAATCCCGTGGTTTTAATTCTTTCTAAAACCACGGGAAAATTAATTACAATCCAACTTTTATCCCAAACTTTATTGTTGAGGGCAATCACACAATGTATCAGTGGTGATGCACACCTCACAAGTATGACCCCATGCGGAAAAGCAGTCACTAACCGTTTTGCAAATAGTGATCGGGATGTCCGATCCCGTACATTCCATTGCTACCCAAGTGGCAGTATCTGCTCCACCATTGATACTCGACATATCAGTGCTATTTAAATTAGCCACTGTATGCTTTTTCAAATTAAGTTTCATTTTCTTCTCTTTCATTTTTTCTCCTTTTTTATTTTTGTTAGTGCTTATAGAACAAGCATCCATTTAATATATTATTCTCAAATAAATTTTTGTCAATACTCAGTCTTGTCCAATACAAGATGAGCCCCAAATGAGTATTGATTACAATACAAAATGAGCCCAAAACAAGCCCATTTTGTAAAAAATGTGAGTTTAGGCATAATAAAGGTTATGCAAATAATTATGGAAAACTCACACCCAC
>JBFFCO010000105.1:0-2540 GCA_041559835.1 Minisyncoccia bacterium
GGGGGGATGAGTTGAGCATTTATCAAAAGTCCAAAAATAAGCAAAAAAATGATTAATATTAATTAGAGGGGGACACGGATGGTTGTAATAGAAATTATGGAATAATTTTTTAAATATGTTAGATTATAGGTATATGAAATTAATTGCGATTATATTTGGCATTCTTGCCATTGGATTAGCCATCTTTATTGGCAGTCTAATATTCAAAAATGGGATTATTCCTGATTTTAGTTTTATTGTTTCAGATGGGCCATCAGATAATAGTCAGAGCAATGGAGCAACTCCATCGCCATTAGATTCAGGAAACGGAAATCAAAATATCCAAGTTGGAGACTATCCCGAAACAATAATAACATTAGGTCCATCAAATGGAGAATTTGTGAAGGATACAATGGTAGCCGCTTTTAAGTTTTCTGCTGTTTGGGATGATTTGGATGATATTGTTTATGAGACTCGGCTTATTCCAATAGACGAAAATTGGGATTCAAATAGCATCGGCGGAGTGAGCTATGAATTATTATCCGGCGATAATGAATATATCTTTGAAGTGAGAGCAAAGACGAGAGATGGAATAGTGGATGCCACTCCTGAAAAAAGAAATTTTAGGGCAGTTGTTTCCCCCTATATGAATAAGATATTAATTTCATCTGCTCGACCCGGGATATTTCCCTCAAATATAATGAGGATTGTTTTGAGGAATAATGGCGATGAGGATGTAAATATTAATGGTTGGAAAATATCAGGAACGAAGGGAAGTTATTCTATATCAAAGGCAGTTTCTGTTTATAGGCAGGGAGAAATAAATGACCCGGAGGATTTGATTTTGAGGAAGGGGGGAGAAGTTATTATTAGGGGAGAGAATAGTCCGATGAATATGAATTTTCAATTAAATACCTGTACCGGATATTTGAATGGCACATATAATTTTAGTCCATCGTTGCCAAATAATTGCCCTCGTCCAACATCAAGTGATATGACCGGAGTTCTTCCTCCTTGCCGAAATTATCTTTTGGGATTGGGAAGTTGTGTTTTACCCGACCCGAATAAGTTAAATAGTTTTGCCAGCGATTCAAATTGTAGGAGTTTTGCTGATGATAATCTAAATTATAGGGGATGTTTTGATAATTATTATAGAGATAATGATTTTCTATCCGGTAAATGGCAACTTTATTCTGGAACAAACTTTTTGGATAGAGATAATGATGATTTAGAATTAAGAGATAAGGATGGGTTGTTGATTGATAGATATTATTATTAATATGACAAATGGGGATAGTGGAAAATCTTCTTTGATCGGGAAGAGTGGTATTAGCAAAACATCGCCAATTTTTGATTTGCTTGGCGATTTGGATGAGTTAAACTCATCACTTGGATTAGCAAAAAGTTTTGCCGATACAAATAGAGAAAAGAAGACCATTTCTGAAATTCAAAAAGATATTATTTCTGTTTCGTCTCTTATTGCCGATGGTAAAATAAAGAGGGGTGGTATTGATAATATGATGGCTAAATTGAGTATGCTTATTTTTGCATTTGGAAATAATGATATTAAAATAAAGAAGTTTATTTCTCCCGGCAAATCAACAAAAGAAGCCACTATACACTTATCAAGGGCTATTTGCCGAAGGGCGGAGAGGTCAGCATGGAAATTAGCAGGAAAAATGAGTATAGTAAAGGGAGTAGCAATATATCTTAATCATCTATCAAAATTCTTGTTTATTTTTTCACAAATATAATTCTCCTCGTAGTTCAACGGATAGAACATATCCCTCCTAAGGATAGGATGCAGGTTCGATTCCTGCCGAGGAGACCATATTTTTAAAAGAGATTTTATCTATTCAAAAAGGCGGGTTGACAATTTTAAAATAATATTTTTAGGAGTGAAAACCCACTGCAAGAAACAAGGTAAAACAAGAAACATATTGATTAATATTAAATTTATGGTATTATTGGGATATTGATTTTTGAATAAATAAATATATAATCAAATAAACTATGAAGATTGCGAAATTAAGTTCTTTTTTAAAAGAAGTGCGAGTTGAATTTAAGCATGTAAATTGGCTCACAAAAAAGGAGGTAACAAATTACACAATTATCGTGATTGTTTTCTCATTAGCATTAGCCCTATTCTTAGGATTATTTGACTTTATATTCAACTTTGCATTAGTAGAATTTGTGTTTTAGTTTTATAATTTTAAATAACCTAGCCTCGTTGAAATTGCGAATCAATTTCTTTCGTAGCAAGGTAAATCCCGCCTTCGTCAAGACTTCGGCGAGGTAAAGCCCGCCTTCACTCTAAAGAGTTTCGGCGAGGCAAAGCCCGCCTTCGTCAAGACTTCGGCGAGGCAAAGAAAAATATGGAGGAAAAAAATAATAAAAATGATGAAAAAAAAGAATTGCCAGCAGGTAAATACTGGTATGCAATTCACACATATTCCGGCTACGAAGATGCCGTCGCAAGATACTTGAAACAAAGAGTAGAATCTTTGGATATGGGTGACAAAATTTTCAATGTAATAGTTCCAAAAGAAAAGAAAATCAAA
>JBFFCO010000106.1:0-2536 GCA_041559835.1 Minisyncoccia bacterium
ACTCCTTGCCCATTTTCTTTAAATATCTAATGACTAAGGCCCTTATTGATTCAGATAAATCATCATCATTTTGGCATGTTTTGGCATTAACACTTACAACACCGCCCTTGATTTTAATTTTAAAGAAACATTTACCATCATTACTCTTGCATGGTTTTATTATAATATCTACCATTTTAAACCTCCTTTTCCGAGATAATTATATTATAAATAAATATAAATGTCAATAGTATGTACTGGTGATGAAGTGCCTACACTTATAAACACTTAAATAAAACAAAAAACTTATCACATTATCTTACCAAGCAAACCCCGATATTTATTATCTAAAAAATTACTTCCAGACTCTTTTTGTTCGGAGGGACCATTTGTGGATGTTTGAATACTTATCATTGGGCAAGATAAAGCCTGAACTCTCATCACCAATATTTAAACCAGTGAAATAAACCAAATTATACCAAGGATTGAAAAGGAATACCGCAGGAAAATCATTGGCGATAATATCCCCCACCTCCTCCAACAAATCAGCTCTATCAATCGGATTAAATTCTTTTCTGATACTTTCCAATAAATCATCTGCCTCACTATTATTATAAATAGCCAAATTCATCCCAGGATAAAATCTTTGAGATGAATGCCAAAATGGAAATATATCAAACTGCGAATTTGCCAAATTTCCAAATAACATCGCCTCATAAACCCTTGAATTGAAATATTCCCTCTCTAATTCATCAACAGGAACAACTTTAATATCAACCCTTATTCCAATCTTCGCCCACTGCTTTTTCAGATAAGAAGCAACCTCAATCAATTCATTAGATTGTGGGGTAATTATTGTAAATTCCAATGGAATCGGCAATATATCGCCAGAATTTATTTTCTTATCCTTTATTCCATCATCATCTTGGTCCTCCCAACCGGCCTCTATTAAAATATTTTCCGCATCAGACAAAGAATAATCCAAATCATTTATGTTAAAAGGTGTGGGGCCGAAAATAATATCTGCCCTTCCTGAAAAAACATTTTCAATTAATTCACCCCTATCAATGGATAGAGACATCGCCCTTCTCACATCTTTTTCAGAAAAAATCCTATGAATTCCCTCATTCAAAAATACAGCAAAATATCTTGGAAGAATTAGACCAACCTCATTAAATTTTCTATTAATATCATCTATTGATGACGACGAAATTCCAGCAACAAAATCTGCCTCTCTATTATTAAATGCTTTAACTGCCTCCGGCTCAGTCTTATAAAATTTAATAACCAAATTAGAAATAAATGGCTCGTCTAAATAATAGTCATTATTTTTTTCAAGATAATATGAATTTATAAACCCTGATTTGCTTTTTTCAAAACGATTAAAAATATAAGGGCCTGTGCCTATGGGCTGAAAATTATAATCAGAAAGATATAGGTTTGATAATGGGACATCTTTAAAAATATGTTCTGGGGCAATTTTTTGCTTCAGATTCTCTTCAAAGAAAGATTGCTCTTCTCCTAATTGAAATACTATTGTGAAATCGCCTTCTTTTTCTACTCTCACACCTTGCCATAATGATCTCCACGGGCTTCTGCTATTTGAATTTTGAATAGATGAAATTGTAAATAACACATCATCGGCATTAAAGTCCTCGCCGTCATGCCATTTGACATCCTCTTTCAATTTTATTTTCCATGTCAAAAAATCCTCGCTTATTTCTATATTCTCAGCCAAATCATTTACTATTTTTCCTTGTTCATCTATTTTTACCAATCCATTGAATAATATTCCTAACAATTCTTGGTCTGTTTCATTTGCTGCAAGAATTGGATTTATCGCGGTGGGTTGTCCAATTTGGGCTATTTTTAATACTCCTCCATTTCGGGGCAATAATTTTGTATTATTAAAATACCAGCCACTTAATATTATAATTAAGCAGATTATCGCGACAGATAAAGATGCCAAAAAAACAATTCTGTCTTTAGAATTTATTATTTTTAAAAAATTTTTCCAAAATGATTTTTTTAAAAATTTTTTGATTTTCATAAGCAAATCTAATCTTTCATTTCTAATCAAAAACGAAAATGGCTACACTGAAAAGAAAGAAAAGAACGGCCAAGATGATTGTTCCTCTATAAAGAAGTTTGTCCAATCCTCTTCTGCTGTGGTAAAATTCGCCTCCGCCTGAGCCACCACCAAATGCCCCGCCAATTCCAGAGCTTCTTTGCTGAAGCAAGATAAATATTATCAAAACAATTGATATTACTATTTGTATAATGCTTATTATATTATTATTCATATTTTTTGTTCTCGATTTATTCTTTGTCACCCCTGCGAAGGTGTCGCATCCGCCTCAGGCGGGCAGGGGTCTCTATCTCCCAAAAAAATCTAAAATTTCTCTATTTCGTTCGTAAATAGACAAATTATATCCATTACCGCCAAGAAAGAAATTGCTTTGCAATTTATTTCTTGTCTCCGCGATGATTAATTCAAAAAACTCGTTTTGCCTCTATTTGAAAGTCGGCAAAACTCAAACATTTGAATATATAGATC
>JBFFCO010000107.1:0-2460 GCA_041559835.1 Minisyncoccia bacterium
CTCGCCAGTTATAGCCAAAATAAGAAGGTGAGGGATTCTGCCACAGAGGCATTCAATGACATATTAGAAAAAAATTCATCTGTCGCTGAGGCGGAAATAAATTCTATTTTTAGAAATAAAAAAATTGATGATGAGTTGAGGGGATTTAAGAGGGCTGAGGAAAGCAGGCATTTAGAGGATGATATTGATAGTAAAATAGTTGATACTTTGGCAGATGTCGTCTCAAGCAGTTTTAAAATTTCTAAAGATTTTTATAAATTAAAGTCAAATCTTTTGGGTTTTAAAAAATTAAAATATAACGAGAGAAATTTGGGTTATGGGAAAATAAATAAAAAATACTTCTATTCGGATTCAGTGAATTTAGTTGGCGATGTTTTTAAAAAATTAAGCGAGGATGTATTTTATCCAATATTTAAAAAATTTATTGAGAATAATCAAATAGATGTTTATCCAAAAAAAGGAAAAACTGATGGGGCTTTTTGTATTTGCGATTCACCCTCTCATCCAACATTTATTTTATTAAATCATACAGGAGATATCAAAAATATTACTACTTTGACTCATGAGGTAGGACATGGAATTAATTTTGAATTGATGAAAAAAAATCAAAACTCTCTGAATTTTGATTTGATATTATCAACAGCAGAAGTTGCCAGCACATTTATGGAGGACTTTGTTTTGGATAGAATTTTAGAAGAGGCGGATGATGAGTTGAGGTTGGCTATTTATATGGAAAAATTGAATAGTGATATTTCTACGATTTTTCGTCAGATTGCTTGTTATAATTTTGAAAAAGAACTTCATCAAGAACAAAGGAAGGTGGGCTATTTGTCAAAAAATGAAATTGGTTTATTATTTAAGAAGCATATGTCGTCTTATATGGGCTCATCAGTTGAGCAATCAAAGGGCTCGCAAAATTGGTGGGTTTATTGGGGGCATATCAGGAGATTTTTCTATAATTATTCTTATGCTAATGGTTTATTGATATCAAAGTTTTTACAAAAGAGAGTGAAGGAAAATCCTGAATTTATCTCAAAAGTCATTAAGTTTTTGGGGGCTGGAACATCTCAATCCCCGAAAGATATTTTCAAGGAATTAGGAATAGATATCAGTAAAGAAAGTTTTTGGCAGGAGGGAATAGGCGAAGTGAGGTCTCTTCTTTCTAAGACAAGGAGATTGGCAAAGAAGTTAGGAAAGATTTAGGAGTTGTTGAAAATATAATAAAAAACCACCCTATAATTGGGTGGTAGGAAAAGGGGTGTACATCTGTATAAGAAGTGGTGGATCATTTTTTTCTTCAAAAAGTCTAGCTCTTCTGATTTCTGCCATTGGATTTTTCCCCCTCCATTCTTTAATAAAATCAATTATTGATTTGTAGGGAGTGAAAACTCCTAAATCTTTATTCGCTCCCTCAATACTTATCAAAGCATAGTGTAAATTTTGTATCATTTTTTGCCTCCTAAATGGCACATTATCAGAAATTTAATAATTAGTCAAGTTTAAAAAAATGAATTATAATAAATTTAATAATTCGGGGATCGTCTAATGGTAGGACACTTGATTCTGGCTCAAGCAATCGGGGTTCAAGTCCCTGTCCCCGAGCCATCCTTCGCCAACCCGCCTTTGCTAAATCTACGGCAGGGCAGGGGGGCTACGGAATGGCTACGCCATCCTTCGCCAACCCGCCTTCGCTAAATCTACGGCGAGGCGAAGAAAAACATGATATATCATTTAAAAGGGATATTAGCAAATAAAAACAACAAATTTATTGTATTAGATGTAGGCGGAATCGGCTATAAGGTTTTTATGCCTTCCTTGTCATTCTCAAAACTGCCCGCTATTGGCGGTGAGACAAAAATATTTATTCATTATCATTTAAGGGATAATACAACTGAACTATATGGATTTTTCTCGGAAGAAGAATTAGATTTTTTTGAGAAAATAATATCTATTTCAGGAGTAGGTCCAAAATCTGCTCTTGGAATAATGGACATTGATTCAGTAAAGAATTTAAAGATTGCCATCTCTTCTGGCAAGGCAGAACTTCTTAATCAAGCAACGGGTATTGGCAAAAAAACGGCTGAGAGAATTGTATTGGAATTGAAGCAAAAATTCTCATCTAATGAAGAAGCGACAATTCGTTTAGAGAAGGATTTGGATTTGGAGCAAGCGATTGTTTCTCTTGGATATAGAAAATCGGAAATTAAGAAGGCGATATCTTCTTTGCCAGAGGAATTAGAAGATTTTTCCTCCCGCCTCAAAGAAGCATTAAGAATCCTTGGTAAGAAATAGTCTTATTTTTGGATTATTAAATAAAAAATTTATGCCATACATATTTTTAGACGAAAGTGGAGATTTAGGATTTGATTTTTCAAAAAAGAAAACATCAAGATATTTTTTAATAACCTGTCTTTTTGTTCCCAATAAAAGACCAATAGAAAAAGCAGTTTCTAATACTCA
>JBFFCO010000108.1:0-2429 GCA_041559835.1 Minisyncoccia bacterium
AAAATCAAAATTTCGAATATCTAGAGAGTAAATAGAAATAAAAACAATTATTCCCCTCCCCCGCCGTAGGCGGGGGAGGGGAATCCGAGATTAATCAACCTATATTTTACAGCAAAATGAATAATGTTGCTAAAAAAATTAAAGAATTTTTAAAGAAAACAATTTTAAACCGAAAAACAAAATTGGGGATTTTTTCTGGTATTATTGTTAGTTTTTCTATATTTATAAAAGCAAAAGCACTTGCACCCTTGGCAGCATGGGGAATTAAAATAGGAGCAACTGCATTGATAGGCGCATTGGTTGTCCCATCAATAGGTAAATGGGTTATAAGCACGGCCACAAAGGGAATTATTGCATTAGTCCAACTCATTGTCGGGCAAATAGTTGCATTAGAAATTAATCTTCTATCATGGGTAATAAGTATGCAAAACTTTACAACACTTCCGATAGTGAGATTGGGATGGAGAATTACAAGAGATTTCTCAAATATTCTTTTTATAGCCGTTTTAATATATCTCGCTTTTGCAATAATATTAAGAATTCAAAATTACAATGCCAGCAGTATGCTTTGGAAGGTTATTGTAATGGCAGTCTTAATTAATTTTAGCTTAATGATAGGAGGAGTTATTATTGATGTGAGCCAAGTATTTTTCTTTTACTTCTTAAGAGCACCATTTGGCGATAAAGTGGAATATAATCCTGCCAATACTGGTTTGGCAATAGGTAATCAACTAGGACTACATCAAATATTAGGAAAAGATCAATCACTGTCGGGCTCAACTGGGGGAGAAGGGGAATCAAAAGAAAATAGAGAACTTGGTTTGGTCGGAAGGGCTATATTTGTCATTATATTCTCATTTGTTTATGCATTGGTTCTTGGAGGATTAGTTCTCATTCTATTTGTTAGAAATTTCTATTTATGGATACTCCTTATTTTCGCTCCAATTGCATGGGTTGTATGGGTTATTCCGATTAAACAAATCAGTGGATTTTTTAATCAGTGGTGGAGTGAATTTATGAAGTGGGTTTTTGTAGCCCCAATAATTGCCTTCTTTATATTCTTATCGCTTTACACGACAGAAGTAATAGATGATTTTGGAAAAGAAAGCACGAATAAAATATTAGTGGATAATTTTTATGATGATGAGAAGGCAGCTGAAAAAACAGAGCATTCAAGTCTATTTTTTGGAAGAGCACAAACGAATATATTTGGATTAGGTAATTTGTCAAAATCTTTGATTACAGTAATTTTTTTGTTGTTTTCAATGAAGGCCGCTCAATCAATGGGGGTTAGAGTCGCTGGCTCTACATTGAGTTTTGCCGATAGAATAAGGAGGAGGGCGACCGATTATGCATGGGGCAAAGTTAAGAGCACGGCAAAGGATACGGGAAGGAAAGTTGCCCAAACTGGTACTGGCCTTTTGGCAGCTGGGACGGGTGCAGTAACGAGGGCACTTCCCGAGGGATTAAGGAATAGAATTGGTCGATATGTTGGTGATATGTCTAAGGTTCCTTTGATTGGAGCTCCTTTTAAGGCAATGACAAGGGGAATTGAAAAATTATCAGCAGGTGCTCCTAAGATGAGAGAGAGTTTAGTAAAGCAGGGTGAAAAAAGAATAGAGAATATGTCAAAGGATCAAATAAAGAGGAAGTTGGAATTAGGGCAATTTGATAGATATGAAAAAATTGCCGCTCAAAGAAAAATAGGTGTTGCAAATGAAAAACATTTCAAAGATTTGCAGGGTATTTATAAGTCAAATAATATGCAAGATGATTTGGCTAATCTAAAGAAAGAAAATCCTTATTGGACCGATGAATTTAAGGGATTGGCGAAAGGATATGATGATATTAAGAAGAATAAGTTGGATACAAAATCAGGTAGCGAGTTGGCCAAGAAGCAAATTAGCGATGAGGAAAGAGCGATTATGGTAGGTAAAAAGATGAGCGAGCAAGACATATTAGCAGAATCATACAAGAGAGCTCTTGCCAACCAATTTAAGGGATTTGATGCAGATAAGATGGCTATTAATTTTGAAAAAGATGAGGCATTTAAGAATCCAGATTCAATTTCAAATCAGGCATTAGCAGTTGTTGCCTCAAAGCAGAGATATGGCAGATTTGCCGATAAAGTAATTGATAAGATGAGTCCAAGTCAAGCAGGTAAGTTGATGGAGAATGTGGTCAAGGAGCTTGGAGGTGGCAAAATAAATGAAAGGGGTATAAGTGCTGCGGATAAGTTGGGTTATGGTTCGCTGGGCAAGGACAAGCCAAAAGGTGGAGACTTTTCACCTGGTCTTGTTTTGACTGAAAGCACATTAAGAGATATTGCAAAGAATTTTGGAGTCAAATCACCTGAACCCCAGCCAGAAGATAGAGGATCTCAATATCAAGAGGAATATAAGGAAGCAGAACAACCATTCCAACCACCA
>JBFFCO010000109.1:0-2408 GCA_041559835.1 Minisyncoccia bacterium
GGATCGGCAAAAACCATATCCACTGAATTTTCTGGGATTTCTTTTAATAAATCAATGGAATCTCCTTGATATAATTTAAAATTATTTTTTTTATAATATGTTCTCATAAAGTTATTCAAGCATCCCACCGCCCCGCGAAGCGGGGCGGTGGGATTAAATATTTAAAATCTATTGACTTAACTCACCCTCTTTTATCTTGACTAACTCATCAATTTTTTTGCCGAAATCATCTATTTCTTTTTGAATATCATCTTGAATCTTAAACTTATCATCCTCCCCTATTTCCTTTGAATCAAATATTTTCTGAACTTCTTTTCTTGCATCATCTCTCAATCTCCTTGAATGAACTTTTGATTCCTCAGATTTCTTATGAACTAATTTGACTAATTCTTGTCGTCTCTCAGCTGATAATGTTGGCAATATTACTCTTATATGAGTGCCCTCGTTGGCAGTGCTCACTCCTAAATTAGCAGAGACAATTGCTTTTTCACAAGCGGACAAAGAACTCTTATCCCATGGCTGGACTAATAATGAGTTTGGCTGACTCACTGAAATTGTCGCCATTTGTTTTAGGGGTATTAATGAGCCCATATAATCTATTTTGATATTTTCTAATAAGCCAAAATGAGGCCTATTAGACCTTATGCCCGACATTTCTTCTTGGAAAAATGATAAGATTTTCTCAATCTCATCTTTTAAATTTGTTATAATTTGATGCATATATTTTATTTATTTGAATTACGAAGTATTTCTTGTTATTCCCGCTTTAAACGGACATCTTCGCTTACCCCCTTGTCTTATTCCCCTCTAATAGAGGGGTGGCTCGCCTCAGGCGAGACGGGGTGTTTTGTCTTTGCTTCGCCTAAATCCTCCTTGTCCCATATCAAAACAACAAAAAACGATATTCCGCAACCCAAAATATATCTTAATTATTAAAAATAATAGCAAGGAAATTTAATTTCTCTTGCCCTTATTATATACCAAAATCAAAAAATTCAAAAAATATTTTTTTATTAATTTTAGGAAGAATAATATGAGCCCCCGCCGTAGGTGGCACATCCGCCTCTGGCGGGCGGGGGCTCACTGAAATAAAATAATAAATCAAAAAATTCAAAAAAAACTATGGCAGACTATCTATCTTGAAGCTTAGGGTAAATTCCACACCATTTGCTTGCTTAATTATTGACTGAATTGGCACTTCCGCTTCGGAGAAAAACCCACTCTTATTGATATTATTCTTAAAATCAATCATTCTTTGCTCAGTATTTGTCCAACCCCTAAATTGAATAACCGAATCAATCGAAGAAATACTCAACTTATTTATTCCAATCTCACTTGCTTGCTCCTGCCAAAACTTAAAAAACCCAGTCCAATCCCTTGTCCTATCACTCACTGAAACCGCCTCACCAATCAATTTATTAGATTCTTGGGCTACATTTTTCAATTCTTGAAATTGCTCATTATCAATTCTTAAATTTAAATTATTCAAGTCATTTCTAAAATTATTTTCTGAAACATTGAAAAATAGCCAAATTCCAAAAGAAGCGGCCATCATTAGAGAAAAAATCAAAATAACCATTTTGTTCCAAAATGAGAAAAAACTTAAATATCTTCTTCTGCGATATTCCTCCTCTGTTCCCACCTCCATCAAACTAATTGAAACATCATCCACTCTATTAATTGCTCCTCTTATGGCGGCCCCAGAAGCAGCAAAAAATCCGGGGCTAAAATCAAAACTTATTGGTTTTTTTGATACCGGCAAATTAAATTGCTTGGCTATCACTTCTTCTAATGCCTCGCCATAAGCAGGAGAGAATAGATAAAAGCAAGATAATTTTCCTGAAAAACGATTGACGAAAAAACTAAAAACTTTTCTTGCTTCTTCATTTAAGACTTTAAAAAATTGCTCTCGGCTCAATTCTCCTTCTGATATACCTTCTCCAATTGATGCCCTAACCGCCTTTTTCCATTCTTGAAAATAATTAAACTGAAGCCCATTTTTATTCATTGCGCTAAAATCAATTCCCTCTGATGTGATTAATACAATTAGGCAACTACCTCCATTCTTGTCAGGAATTAACCCTCCGTCATTGAACAGTCGCCAAATACTCATTGCGCTAAACTCAACAATCAAAGGGAAAAATCCACTTTCTTTCAATACTTCTAAAAATGGATCAACTACTTCTTTTTTGGCAAACACAGCAGAAATTTTATAATCCAGCCCATTCTCCTTATCTGCTTGAAGTAGTTCCCAATCAAAATATGACTCCTCAAATTTTATAGGAGATATCATTTTTATATTTAATTCTACGGCTGTAGAAAAATCTTGAGAGGATACTGCTGGCAAACTAAATGTTTTGTGATAAACTGAACCGCTTGCCAATGATAAAACGGCATTTAATTGTTTA
>JBFFCO010000110.1:0-2368 GCA_041559835.1 Minisyncoccia bacterium
AATACCAATTAAAGAGGTGGTCTTCCACCACAATATCAAAATCTCCTCCTCTAAAATTCCATGAAACAATTGCTTGTATTTTTATTTCAGCCGAATTTATTGACGAAATAGAAACCACTCTTTTGAATATTGTTTCCTGCCCATCAGTATAGTTATATCCCAACTCATCATCAAATAATAAATTCCTTCCGGAATTACAACCCAGCCTATCAAGAGGACTCACCTCAAAATTTCCATCACATTGACCTAATAATCCATCGGTCCAAGTTCTTTGATTGAGCCAATTTGAATCCCTTATATTCCTAACTATCTCAATCCCCTCTTGTCCTAATGCACTTGCTGTGAGTCGGCTTGATGTGAGAGTTGCAAATCCAGCCGCTCTATTGATAAGTGTGAGGGTTCCCATAATTCCGATAAGTATCAGTGTGATGGCAATAATTGATTCAGATAATGTAAACCCCCCCCTGTTTTTATTCTTTTTATTCAAACTTTTATTATCAATCTTATTCTTCATAGTTTGATTATATTATCTTGACGAAATAGAAAAATTGCCTCTCTCTTGTCATGCCTGTCCGCCAGAGGCGGCACATCCGCCTCTGGCGGGCGGATAATACTCTGGCAGCCTTGCCCGCCCCCTGCCATAGGTGGATGGAATACTTCGGGGCGGGGACATTAGAAAAAATATCTCATAATTTAATTATATTAAATATTAATTATATTGCCATAATGATAAAGAGACATTATTTGTTTCTTTGTGTCATTCTTTAATCCCTTCATATTTTTTACAAAAAACTAACTTGTTTTTTGGGTGAAGAATATTCTTATCGCTCGTATCATAATACTTATATCTAACCAAAGAGAGCGGTTCTTTAAATAATACAAATCATACTCAACCTTCTTTTTTGTATCATCAATATTCTCTTCCAAAGATGAGAATCTACTATGAGGATGATTATATTGAGCCCATCCAATTAGCCCCGGCTTTATTAGATGCCTAACATCATAAAATGGAATTTCATTTGAAAAGACCTCAACTAAATCACTCCTTTCTGGGCGAGGTCCAACAAAAGACATCTCCCCTCTTATTATGCTAATAAATTGAGGAATCTCATCCAAATGGCTAACTCTTAAAAATCTGCCGAATTTATTAATTCTTTTATCGCCTCTCTCAATCCATTGAGGATTTGCTTTGTCGGAAAAATTTATCATTGTCCTAAATTTAATTATTTTAAATTTTTTTCCTCCTTGCCCCACCCTCCAATTAGTATAAAAAATTTCTCCGGGCGAACTTATTTTTATTCCCAAAATAATAAATGGCCAAAAAACCGATGAGATAATGAGGCCAACAACAGCCAAAGATGAATCTAAAATCCTTTTGATGGAATCATATATTTTTTTATTTAACCAATTAACATTTGATAAAAACCATGCTTCCCCCAAAAGATTGAGAGGAATTTTTTTAAATATCAATTCATAGAAAGTGGCCAAATCAAATATTTGAACTTTTTTAAATCCGATTTGGAATATTTTTCTATAAAATTTAGGATTGGTCATCAAATCTTTAATAACAACAACTTGAATATTATTATCAAAAATTATTTTTTCTATATCGCTTTTTCTTAATTCCTCAAATTCCTCCACTAATTCAAAAAATTGATAGCCCAAATAATTTGAGCTTAATTTTTTCTGGACTTGCTCTATTTCCAAACCTCTGCCCAATAATAAAACTCTTCTTGGCTGGAATTTTGATAATGCTGAATAAAAAATTGCTCGCCAGCCGAAAAGAAGTATTGTTGAAATAACAGAAACTAAAATCAAGTTTGTTTTTGGGGTAATTATTGAGAAAATATAGAAAAATGAGATGGATAATAATAAATTTAAAAATTGAAATTCTAATATCAGCCAAAGATTTTTCTTTATATTTGATATTCCTCCCATTTCATATAGATGGGCAATATAGAATACTACGAGCCAAATGAAGAATATTACTGAGAATATTTTGATATGAATCATCCATGAATTTCCGCTGAATTGATAAGAGCCAAATCTTAATAATAGCATTATTGCTAATGATAAGTAGAGGCATATAATATCGCCCATTAAAAGAATAATTTTTTTGCTTTTCTCCTCATTATTCATAGTTTGATTGTTTTTAAGACTCATCCTATTCCCCTCTCGTAGAGGGGTGGTCAGCCTCTGGTTGGACGGGGTGTTTCTCCTTTGCCCTGCCATAGATTTAGCGAAGGCGGGGTGTTCTCTCCCAAAAAAATCTAAAATTTCTCTATTTCGTTCGTAAATAGACAAATTATATCCATTCCCGCCAAGAAAGAAATTGCTTTGCAATTTCTTTCTTGTCTCCGCGATGATT
>JBFFCO010000111.1:0-2361 GCA_041559835.1 Minisyncoccia bacterium
GGGTAAGGTCTAATAAACAATCAAAACAAACTCTCCCTTTGGAGTGTCTTTTTCTATCCCCAACTTAACATCATTGATAGAACCGCGATATATTTTCTCAAATTTTTTAGTTAAGTCATTTCCAACAATTAATTTTGCTGTTGGAAAAATTTTCTCAATCTCGCTTATTGTTTTGATAACTCTATATTTTGATTCGTATAATATCACTGGCAATTCTGATTGAAATGCCTTTTGGAAAAATTTTGCTCTTCCCTTCTTTGTTGGCGGGAAACCAAAAAATACAAATCTATCCATATTTATTCCCGCCACAGAAGATAAGGAAATCAAGGCGGATGGGCCGGGAATAGGAATTATTTCCACCCTATCGCCCATCTTTTCCAAAACAACCTCTATTAATTTATTTCCCGGATCTGAAATTCCGGGAGTGCCGGCATCAGAAACAAGGTCTAAATCCTTCCCTTCTTCAAGAATATCAATGATTTTATTTATTTTATTTATTTTTGAGTGTTGATGATAAGAAATGAGCGGTTTTTTTATTTCAAAATGATTGAGTAATTTAATTGTTCGCCTTGTGTCTTCGCACAATATAAAATCAACGGACTTTAATATTTCCAAAGCCCTTATTGTGATGTCTTTTAGATTCCCAATTGGTGTCGCAACAATATATAGTTTCATTTTTTTATCGTCTTTATTCTCATACCTTAAACTAAGAAGTTTCTTTCTTCGTCACCCCCCTGCCCTTCTCTCTCTGTCACCCCCGCGAAGGCAGGGGTCTAAAAACCGTGGCAAACAGAGATGCCCCGCCAAAGGCGGGCAGGCTGCCGGAGTACTATCCGCCTATGGCGGACAGGCATGACAAAGATATACGAGTAGAATTAAAATATTATTATCATTATATCATTATTCCTCAAAATATTATATTATTGTTCTACCAAACCTAAAACTTGACAAATGTGGGTGAATGTGTTAAGATGTGCTATATGCAAACATTCTTACCATACTCATCATTTGAGAAAACAGCCCGAGTATTAGACAATAAGCGACTCGGCAAACAGAGAGTAGAAGCCCTCCAAATATTGAGGGCTCTTAATGGTGAGTATAAGAGCGGAGCATGGACCAATCATCCTGCGACCAATATGTGGAGAGAAAGTGAGAGGGTGTTGGTGGATTATGGATTGACGATTTGTAAGGAGTGGAAGAAAAGAGGTTTTCAAGATACTTGCTTAGAGAAAATATCATCATATAAGAAAGTCTTTAGAAAAAATAAGAAAAAGCCATTATTCTTAGGCAAAAGAAAATTTCATTTGAGTCATCGCTCAAATCTAACGAGAAAATTGCCAGAATATTATAATAAGTTTTGGAATGTCCCAAACAACATCCCCTATCTTTGGATTATCAAGAAAAACTAACATAGTGCCTTATGTTTGAAAATAGCAAGCTAAGAGAAATGCCCGCCTTCGGCGGGCATTTCTAATAGAGACGAAAAAAACCATCTCTGTCGCCCCTGTCCTTCTCTTTCTGTCACCCCTGCGAAGGCAGGGGTCTAAAAAAGTACGGCATGACCATGACAATGAAGAGAGGTTTTGTAATTAATTATTATTTTTCTCAAAAACAGAGGGGACTCTTAATTTTCCATCAACTCTATCTCTGAAGCCGGATATAAGCAAATCAATATCTAATTGATTTCTTATCCACTCCTCATCCTCACGAAGAGATGAGTTTTTTGATTTTTCTAAATCAATATCAATATTATCAGTATCAACTTTTTCTAACTGATTGATGTATTCTAATATCACATTCAAATCATTTAATAATTCATTTTTCTCATCATCAGAAATATCCATTCTTGATAGCCCCAATATTTTTTCAATTGTTTTTTTATCAATATCCATATTTCTTTGCCTCGCCGTAGTCTCGACGAAGGTGGCACATCCGCCTCAGGCGGGCGGGCTTGCCTCGCCGAAGCCCTGGCGAAGGCGGGTTTTATATTATTCCCCTCTTATTCCTATCGCCCGCCTTCGGCGGGCGATAGGAATTGGTTTCAAATTATCAATCCCCGTATTATTAATTATTATATCTCATTTTTTAAATTTCCCTAAAAACATATATATATTTGACAATATATTAATTTAGAATATAATATAATTATTAAGATGGAGACTGGGAATGCCCGGGCTCTATCTTATTATTAAGGAAATATTTTTAAGCCATAACCAGAAATTCTTCCGTTTTTCCATCTTGAGACATCATTTTCAAACCGTGACATTTTGTCACGGTTTCATTTCCGCCCTCTTTAAGAAGTCGCTCCTTAAGTTTGCGCCAATAAGCAGCAGGGTCAATGCTTTTAGTTAAAACTGCCAC
>JBFFCO010000112.1:0-2335 GCA_041559835.1 Minisyncoccia bacterium
AAATCCCGGTTTTTCAAATTGGGGTATTCCCATTGTCTCAAATAATTCTCTTGCTGGTTCAAATTGAGCAATTAAATCATCATGAGCTTTCTCTCTTTTTCCTTTGTAGTCCTCAAATTCTTGATGGCGAAATGTTGGGTCTGCCAAATCAAAGCAAGCGGCCATATAGTCCGGATTTAAATCTTTAATCAATTTTATTAAAATTCTAGCTGTGCCAAAAACTGCTCCAATCGGCTTGCCTTCAGGTGATGTGAATGGTGGTAGGGCATGGAAGGAGCGGTGAATTAGAGCATGGGCATCTATAATAACTAATTTTTTTGTCTCTTTCATTATTTAAATTATAGCATTATTTAATTTAATCATAAAAGCAGAGGGATTTTTTTATTTATAAATTATCCACACCATTTAAAAAAGGGGGAAAATATGCTTTAATAATAAGGATGTTTTATTTATTTAGAATTTAATATCAAAAAAATATTTTTAAGTCACACAAAATATTGAGACGGGATAAAGTTGAATGACGATGTTTAACATCCCCCCTCCGCCTACGGCGGAGGGGGGATAGAAAAAATTTATTTCAATATCTCAATATTCCATATTCATAATTTAAACTTCAATATTAAATATGAAAATATTATTGATTGATGACGAAGTAGGAATCTTAGAATTCCTATCAATTAGTTTAGAAGCCGAAGGTTTCTTAGTAGATGTCGCCGACAATGGAGAAAAGGGAATCCAAATGATAATGAATAATCATTATGATTTAGTTGTATTGGATTACTCAATGCCAAAGAAAGATGGCAAATGGGTTTGCCAACAAACAAGACAATCCGGCAGGACGGTGCCAATTATAATGCTATCAGTTAAATCGGGGGTGAGCGACAAGATAGACCTTCTTTCGGCTGGAGCAGATGATTATTTAACAAAACCATTTTCTTTCAAAGAATTATTGGCAAGAATAAATGCTCTGATTCGCAGGTCAAGTGAAATGAAGGGTAATAAGATTTTAGTTGGCGATTTATTATTAGACAGGGATGCATGCTCGGTAAAGAGAGGCGACAAGGAAATATCCCTCACGCAAAAAGAATTTTATTTATTAGAATATTTGATGGAGAATGAAGGAAAAATGGTATCCCGCGCAATGATTACTGAGAGAATTTGGGGGAAAAATTTGAAAAAGAATTCGGGAGTTATTGGAATGCATATACTCAATCTTAGGAAAAAGATTGATGGCAATAGAAAAATAAAATTAATAAAAACGGTGCCGGGAAGAGGTTATAAGATAGATGGAAATTAATTTTCCAGTAAAAGGCTATTTTAATGCCCTTATCAGAGGCAAAAAAGTCGAAAATTAAAAACCCTTGATTGATTAATTTCAATCAGAAAATTGAATATGAAGGAGATTATTAAAAAAATCCTTACCAGTAAGACTATTCGAAAAATATCAATTTTGTCTCTGATTTTGAGCACGACTGCAAGTTTAGGAAAGCCTTGGTGGGGTAAGTAATTTCATGAGCAACTTCCTAAGAGAAGAAAATTTATTAAAATTTAAAAAGACACTCTTAGGAAGTGCTCATTTTTTGTTTGAGAAACTAATAAGACCAAAGTCAAGAAATGAGGATTCTGCTCGAAGAGAATTTATTTTAAATATTTTGTTGTTGGGAATTATTATTCTTTACGGAGTTGGGTTTATGGGCGCGATTTTTAAAAAATCAACGAACCCAGATGAATATACGGGATTTTCTCTGTTGTTATTTGGCATAATCTTTGGATTTTTCATTGCTATATATTTATTATCAAGATTTGGTTGGGCTAAAATTTCTTCCCACCTCTTTATTTCCCTTTTCTTTTTGATAGTTGGTTATGCGAATTATCGTTGGGGGACAGATTTGCCAGCAGTTTTAATCTTTTATTCATTAGTGATTGTTATGGCAAGTATTTTGATTAGTTCTCGCCTCGCATTTGTTTTCTTAATGGCCACCTCGCTCTTGATGTATGTAATAAATTATTTACAGGTAAAAAATTTAATAATTTTTGATGATTCATGGAAAAATAAATCTTTAGATAATAGTGATATAATAATTTATATAATTATTCTATCAATCATCGCAATAATCTCATGGCTGTCTAATCGAGAAATAAAGAAATCATTGAAAAGGGCGAGACGCTCGGAAAAAGCATTGAGGAAAGAAAAGGCATCTTTGGAAAGAAGGGTTGAGGAGAGAACAAGAGAATTGCGAGAAGCACAAATGAAACAAATGAGCCAACTTTATAGATTTTCTGAATTAGGAAAAATATCTGCTGGATTATTTCATGATTTAATAAATCCACTCAC
>JBFFCO010000113.1:0-2165 GCA_041559835.1 Minisyncoccia bacterium
AAACATATTTTTAATTACAAAGAAATGAAGGAAAAGGATTGGCCCGATGATTTTATTAAAAAGCCTAATTGTCAAATGAGATCTGTTTGGGCGATAGGGACTCCTAAGCCAATTGAAAAAAAATTTGGCAAACATCCTACTCAAAAGCCAGAGAGTTTATTAAGGAGAATAATTTTGGCTTCCACAAATAAGGGCGATCTTATTTTAGATCCTTTTGCAGGGAGTTCTACTACTGGAATAATGTCATACCTTTTAGGAAGAAAATTTATTGGAATAGATAATAAAAAAAGTTTTTTAGATTTATCAATCAAAAGGTTCGAGGGGTTGTTAGATAATATTAAGAATAAGAAACATGGCTAATAAAGTTAAATAAAATATGAAGATTGTGACGAGGGCGGTGGCCATAAAAAATTTAAAAAAATATATTGGATCGGATCTATATGATTTGGCTTCTAATTTTAATATAACAACCTTTAAAAATGGAAAGCAAAATAAAGGGTGGAAGGGATTAGTTCTTGAGAGACTAGCAGGATTAGAGCAAAACAACTCAAAAGCACCAAATGGCTTATCTTATGAATTAAAATCAGTTAGCTTCCGCAAAAAAGGAGATAAATTGAAGCCGAAAGAAACAATGGCAATAACAATGATAAACCCCGAAGAATTAAAAAGAGATCCTTTTTTTGAAAGCCATTGTTGGTCTAAATTAAAATCAATGATTTTTTGTGCCGTTATGTGGCGAGAAAAAAACTCTAAAAAATCAGAATTATTGGAGGTTGAAAGTTTGGATTTTTTGGAAGATGATGATTTAATATTAGAAATAAAAAAGGATTATGATTTTATAAGAGATAAGTTAATTAAATTAGGTTTTGATAGTTTGACCGGAAAAGATGGGAAATGGATACAAGCAAGAACAAAGGGGGCAGGTCATGGATCAAAAAGCAGGGCTTTTTATGCAAGAACAAAATTGGTGGAAGAAATTTTTAGAATCGCTTTTGAAAAAAATAATAATTAAATAAACAAAATATGATTATAGAGATAATAATATTTGTGATATTTTTGGGAATAATACTATTTCTGCATGAAGCAGGACACTTTTTTGTTGCCAAATGGTTTGGAGTAAAAGTTGAGGAATTTGGTATTGGCTACCCACCAAGAATTTGGAAAAAAGAAGTGAGGGGAACAATTTATTCAATCAATCTTTTGCCTTTCGGCGGATTTGTAAAAATATTAGGAGAGGATATTAAAAAAGAAGGCGAAGAAGAGGAAGAAAAATCAAAAAACTTTCGCTACCAAAAATTTTACAAGAAATTCTCAATTCTTTTCGCAGGAGTGTTTATAAATTTTTTAGCAGGAGCAATTTTTCTTTCCGCTGGCTTTATGGTGGGGCTACCATCAGTTTCAGATGAATCTCTTAATATAAAAGATGCCCAGCTTTCCATATTGGCAGTAGATAATGATTCTCCCGCAGAAGAATCGGGATTGAAGCCGGGCGATATAATCATTCAAAGTAAAGTCGGAGACGATATATTAGAAAGCCCAATTTCAGTTGATGCCTTTAAGAATTTTGTTGATAATCACAGAGGAGAGAAAATAAGTTTATTGGTGAGTCGTCCGGGAGGGGATGATTTAGAATTATTTGTATTAGCAAGAGAAAATCCGCCAAATGGCAAGGGGGCAATGGGAGTTGCTATCGGTGAAGTCGGAATAGCAAAATATGGATTTTTTAATTCAATATGGCGAGGAATAAAGGGGGCAAGCATTACTTTTATTAATACATTCAAGGCAATCTATTTCTTAATCGCTGGGCTTTTTAGAGAAAGCGGTGTTGTCGGTCAATTATTGGGTCCTGTTGGAATTGCTGTAATGGGTGGCCAGAGTGTTGAGTTGGGTGTTGGATATTTGCTACAATTTTTGGCTATTTTGTCTATCAATTTAGCGGCCCTTAATCTTATCCCTTTTCCTGCCCTTGATGGAAGTAGAATTCTTTTTGCTCTTTTGGAAAAGATAAAGGGGAGATCTATTTCATCAAAAATAGAGGGTGTTTTTCATGCCAGTGGTTTTTTTGTAATGATTGGATTATTGATATTCATCACAATAAGAGATGTAATCAGATTATTTTAATCTTACAGAATCTTATTGGCCTATTTTTTGAGACAAAAAATAGG
>JBFFCO010000114.1:0-2152 GCA_041559835.1 Minisyncoccia bacterium
GAGTCCATCTTTCTTACTGAATCCTTATCGCTATACCATGCAGAATGTCTATTTGGCTTCTCAAAAAGATAATTGAAATATGGTGCCAAAGACAAAACAAAAACAAGATGGCTTTTAACTGTCTCTTTGTCAGCATCCTTTTTCAAGGACTGAATAGGGTCATCAACAAATGAATGGGTTGCCTCTTCTAAAAGTAATGACTCTCTTCTTAAGCCACCCAAAACTTCTATTTGACTCTTCAATTTATTTACAAGATCATTTAAATCTTTGATATTTTTTCTTAAGACATCTAATGCTCCCACCTCAATTTGTCTTATTCTTTCTCGAGTAACTCCATTTTGACGACCGATAGCCTCCAATGTGAGGGGCTTGTCGCCCGTCAATCCAAATCTTTTCTCAACAACATTCTTCTGTTTCTCTGACAGAATATCGATGAAATCATTTAATGTTCTAATTAAGCTTTCTTGGTTAATCATATTTTTATAAGTTTAACAAAAATAAATAATTATGTCAAGGGGGTAAAAACCCTTTAATAATCAGGGTCAAAATTATGAGACCCTTGCCCTCTTTGGATTCCGAAGGAGTTTTTTGATGTTAGCCAAATCCTCTCCCCCCTTTAATATACCAGCCCTTCTTAATTGTTTAATCTGTTCTCGCATTTTTAATTTATAAACGGCTGATTTCTTTAATTGATTCTTGCTTTGTTTCTTCTTTAAAAATCTCTGAGACTTAGCTTCCTTTAAGACGCCGCTTTGGATAACGGACCTATTAAATCTATAGATGAATGATTGTAATGGCTCATCTTTTTTTCTTTTTACTTGTATTGGCATAATTTTACTTCGCCTCGCCGAAGTTTCAACGAAGGCGGGATTCGCCTCGCCGAAGTTTCAACGAAGGCGGGATTCGCCTCGCCGAAGTTTAAACGAAGGCGGGCTAATTGCTTGTAATGTGTAGGTGGATATGAAAAACTTCTTGACCGCCACCCTTTCCGACATTAAATTGAAGTTTATAACCTTTTTGATAAAAATTCAAGTCCCTTGCTGTTTTTGCTGCGACAAGTATTAACTTGCCAATCAATTCTACATCACTTCCTCCTAAGTCGTCTATCGTAGCGATGTGTCTTTTAGGAACAACCAATAAGTGAATTTTTGCTTTTGGGTTGGCATCTTTAAAGATAATTAAATCGTCATCTTCAAAAATAATTTCAGATGGAATTTCCTTATTTATTATTTTACAAAATACACACTCCATTTTTTTACTAATTATCACATTATCAATATAGCACATACTTTTATTTTAGTAAAGAAAGAAAACGACACACCCCCACGGAGTGGGGGGTGTGTGATGAGTATTATTTATCAAAGAGCAAGCATTGACAAAAAAATCCTCTCACTCCCGTGAGGGGATTTTGATGGTGAATTTTGTTCCCGATGAAGTGCTGCTCTCCACAAATATCTTGCCCTTAAAATCTTTTTCTATAATTCCCTTCACAATAGCCAACCCAATACCAATTCCATCTTTATAATTTTTTGTAGAGAAAAATGGGTTGAAAATATTTTTCAAATTTTCCTTACTTATTCCAATACCGTTGTCTTTAACTGAGATTACCACATCTCCATTATCACGAGTTAATCTCACAATTATTTTCTTTTCAAAATCATTCGCCACTCTCATATCGCGATACGAATCAATGGCATTGCTTATCAGATTAGCCATCACTTGGCTGAATTTCACCGGATTTCCAATAATACTAGTTTCCTCATCACTCAAAAAATCAACTTCTATCTCAAATTTTCTAATTTTATAACTCAATATTTCTATCACCTGAGAAATTTCTTTGTTCAAAGAAAATTTTCTCTTAATTTCTTTTTGGCTAATTTGCTTTTTTACTGCTAAAACAAAACCTTCTATTCTTTTTGTTGTAGAGACTGCTCTGTCTAAATAAAATTTTGCCTCGCTAAAACTATTTGAATTATCTTCTTTCAATTTTTGAATATTTAAAGAAAGGGCAGTGAGTGGATTTATTAAATCATGAAATAATCCAGCAGATATTTTTCCTAATTCAGAAAATCTATAAAGTTGGCTCATTTGTTTCATTTGTGCTTCTCGCAATTCTCTTGTTCTCTCCTCAACCCTTCTTTCCAAAGATGCC
>JBFFCO010000115.1:0-2147 GCA_041559835.1 Minisyncoccia bacterium
GTTCAACAAAAAAAGAGACTTTGATTTTTTAAGAGCATGGACAAGGTTAATAAAGTAATTATCTTTTTTACTAATATTATCCCTTTTACTTAAAAAATTAACACCGCCATCACATAAATCTGAAAATAAAATAGGAATTTTCTTTTCAAATCCATCAACCATTCTAATCCATGACAACAATAATCCCTCAATGATAATGCAGAAAATTATCCTACCAAATTGATAAGCATCCTCCAATAAAATATCTCTGTTGAAAAATGGCAAAATATTTTTATATTTCAATAGCGGATGTTCTGTTTTTTGTTGTGGTTGTGATGAAAAAATTCTCTCAATACAAAATGATAATTCACTTATTTTATATAGGGAATCTATTTCTAGTTTTAAAAAAATATCCTTATCAAGATAACGAGCAACACAACTAATAATTGATCCTAACCTATGCTTCACAACAGACTCGGCTTCTGAAAATTTCTTAAATAAATCAGCCAATAATCCTTTTTTATTCTCAAACTCACCCTCTATCTTTAAATTTTCTTGATAATTCTTAAAATAACTCACTGCCACCAAAAAAAGATCTTCTCTTTCCTTGATTAATCCTTCATAAATTAATCCCATTTTTATTTCTCCTTTTCTATCATTTATTTAATTTTAAACATCAAACAACCTCTAAAATTTAAACAAATTTTTATAGTTTTGTCAAATTTTGTTTTAGCCTTCTTTTTGTTTGGGGGATGGGGTGTGTGGCAACCATCCACACGGGATATAAATTTGACAAAAAAGTGATTTATGTTTTTTTGAAAGACTTATCCACAGCAAATCCACTGAATTGATGTTTGGTAAATTTGTTGGTTTTGTATTATTATATGTATGATAATACTGATTTTTATTTGTAATTATTGAATTATTTAATTGATATGTGAATATCTTTATTGTTTGAAATAAGTTGTGGATTATTGTTTTTTGATCGTTGAAAAATCAATAAAAAAACAGCCCCACCACTTAGATAATGGGTGGGGACTTAGGTGATGATGGGCGGGGTGGATTTTAATTATTTTTTGGTGGTAGCATTAACACACCAGAAAATATCACAAGCACTCCAATAATAGCAGTTATTAGAATGAATAATGCACTATATTTTAAAAAATCAATTTCATACAAAAAACTATTATTGTTAAGTGTTAGAAAGATGGTGGTAGACAAAATGATAGCACCTATAATAATCAAAAACACACCTAAAAAATCGCTGGTTTTTTCGCTTTTTTTCATGATAACCTCCTACAACACACAATAACACAAGATTAAAAAAAGTCAATACTTACTTTTTTCTTGGGACGGAGTATAATTAAGACATCGTACCCTCTCTGTCACCCCCGCGAAGGCGGGGGTCTAAAGAGATGGCAAGCGAGTGGCAATAGATGGGTTGAGATTCCCCGCCGAAGGCGGGCTGGCTGCCGGAGTATTATCCGCCTCTGGCGGACAGGAATGACAAGTAATAAACAAACTATTATGGAATTAAATGAACTTTGGAAATTAGTGTTGGGTGAATTAGAGCTTGAAATATCCAAGCCTAATTTTCAAACATGGCTAAAAAATACAATAATATTAGATCAAAAAGATGATGAATTAATCATCGGAGTAGAAAGTGTATTCGCAAAAGAATGGATATCAAACAAATACCATAAAACAATATTAAAAATAATAAGAAATTTCAGCCCAGAAATAAAAAGTTTAGAATACCAAATCCATCAATTAGACAAACAACCATCTAAAAAAAGCATTTTCACATCAAGAAATAGAGAAAAATTAGAAGAAACAAAGCCATTAGATTTATCAGAATACTCAATAGACCTAAAAACAGGTTTAAATTCAAAATACTTATTGGATAATTTTATAGTAGGACCAAATAATGAATTAGCATATTCAGCCGCTATGGCCGTAATTGATGGTCCGGGAAAAAAATATAACCCATTATTTATATATGGAGGAGTTGGATTAGGAAAAACACACCTTATCCAAGGAGTTGGAAATAAAATAAAGGCAGTAAGTAAAAATAAATATAGTATAAAATATTTAAGTGCAGAAATGTTTGTAAATGAGACGATTGAAAGCATAAGAACAAATAAAATGACTGATTTTAAAAATAAATA
>JBFFCO010000116.1:0-2129 GCA_041559835.1 Minisyncoccia bacterium
AGTCAAAAATAAAGGCGGCTACTGAGATGTCTGGAATGAAATATGGCAAATTCATTTCATCTTTGAAAAAGAATAATATCAATCTTGATAGGAAATCATTGTCTGAGTTGGCAGAAAATTATTCTGATATTTTTAAGGAATTGGTAGATAAGGTTAAGTAGGATTAAATTGACAAAAATGACAAAGACAAAGAGAAGAAAAACACCCCGTCTCGCCAGAGACGAGCCACCCCTCTATTAGAGGGGAATTATAAGAAATACTTTATTAATACAAAGCCCGGAGAGGCAATCAGCAAGATGAATAATAAATATCTCACTCCCCGCCTTCGGCGGGGAGTGAGATGGAGATCATTTTCATAATTAAAATATCTTAAAAAAAGCCCGGAGAGGCAAATAATATGATGTTTTCAAAAATATTAAAATTAAATAATAAGGATGATAGAAAAAAGAAGCGGATTGAGAAAATAAAGGATAAATTAACAAAAGAGAAAGAGTCATTGGAAAATGAATTAAAGAAATTAGTTGATTTGGAAAGGCAAGATCTTTTGCCTGAGTTTGGTGATGATAGAGATGAGGATATTCAGGCGGACCAAGTAGAGGAATTAGGCAATGTTTTTGCTTTGCGACAAGTTTTGGAAAATGATTTAAAGAGTGTTGTTGCTTCCTTGGAAAAGATTGAGAGTGGTAATTTTGGAGTGTGTGAGAAGTGCCATAGTCCGATTAAGTATCGGCGGCTGAAGATTAGGCCTTCGGCAAAGTATTGTATGAAGTGTGTCAAAAGTATGGAAGGAAGATAGTTTTTGATGTATAATTGTATTGAGAGGATAATTTTAGAGGATAAAAATAATCCCTATCTCAGATGATATTCATTGGTTGAATATAATCTGAGACGGGGATTTTTTAATTTGCCGAATTATTTTTCTTCCGGTTCTTCCGGAATCTTACTTGCTTTTACAATGAGAGGTACCATTTTTACCAATTTATCCCAATCACCATGAGTTATAAAATAATTTTTATTACCAAAAACCATCTCAACCCCATGGGCTCCCGGGAAAAATAGTGCCTCTTTGTGTTCGCCATCAGTAATAACGGGCACAATAATCTCATTTTTTGTTTGTATCTTCGCCATCTTTTCCTCCTCTTACTCTTCTCTCTTTGGCTCTTCTAATCCCACTCTTTTCATTTTCCGAGCGAGAGATATCTTTTTTACCAATTCATCCCAATTATCATAATCAACAAAAATAGAAACTCCAAAATCAGCGGTATTTAATACTATTTTTACTTCCTCATCCAATGGGGTAAATTCCATTTTCATATCACGACCATAGTATCTAGCATCCACATTAATTTTATCATCTACTGTTGCCATCTTATCCTCCTCTTGCTTTTTTCTTTCGCCGGATTGGGTTTTGGCAATTTTAACTGCATGTTCAGAAAAAATTACAATTGAAAGCCCAACAATAATTCCCGCAAGATATCCAGATGTAAAGGATGCAATCCCTGCTAGAATTATCGCCATAACAATTATTCTTAATCTTTTCATGTTTCCTCCTTAATTATTTTCTTAGCTCCCAGCGGAAATAATGATTTCCGATCTGGATCTCTAATTCTAATCTTGTGATGCTACAAACCAGCATAACACCAATGATTGATACCCATGCCAACCACCAACCGGTTATGATGGCTATTGCCAAGAGCATCAAAAACAAAACCACGACTAAGTTTTTTCTTTTGACTGTCATGTTTTATTCCTTCACTTTTTGTTTACTGCTGGCAAGACACCCATTAAGAAACTGATGATAGTGCAGGTAAATATAACCCTACTATTAAGAAGCCATGCGATAATTACCACTACTGTGGTTAAAAGAATTAACATCAAACTTTCTTTTTTCATTGGTTTTCCTCCTATTTTTTTATAGTTTTTAACTTCTTGTGAAACTGATGGGAGTATAGCATAAGATAATTAATTTGTCAAATACAGGGACGAGCCCCAAAAAAATCTAAAATTTCTCTATTTCGTTCGTAAATAGACAAATTATATCCATTCCCGCCAAGAAAGAAATTGCTTTGCAATTTATTTCTTGTCTCCGCGATGATTAATTCAAGAACTCGTTTTGCCTCTATTTGAAA
>JBFFCO010000117.1:0-2125 GCA_041559835.1 Minisyncoccia bacterium
AAACAAATCGAAGCCATTCTGGCCGATTCCGACGACATAATCAATAACCAAACATCAAGGTCACTCCCTATCAGCTGTCTTAAAGAGCAATGCTTATGGGCATGGATTAAGGGAAATAGGCGAATTATTGGATAGCAATAATGACATTAGCCACTTTATTGTTGATAATTTAATAGAGGCAAAATTATTAAGAGGGTGGGGGATTAAGAAGGAAATAATAATATTAGGGTATGTTCCAACAGCACTCTTATTTGAATTAAAAAAATTAAAGAAAATAATTTTAGTGATAAATTCATTAGAGCAGGCAGAGATATTAAGCAAGAAAATAGATTTTTCTTTAGATGTCTTATTAAAAATAGATACAGGGATGAGAAGACAGGGAATAATGACAGACGAATTATCCCCAGCGGCTTGCCTATTGAAAGAAAATAATATAAAAATAAAAGGGATGATTACTCATTTAGCAGATGCTGATAATGAAAAATCAATCTCATCATTGGTTCAATTAAAGAAATGGCGAGAGGCAATGGCGATATATAAAAAAGTTGTTTCGCAAGAGGGAATATTTAGTTTTTCTGCCACAGCAGGAACAAAGTATTTGGGAGAATCAGAGGGGAATCTAATAAGATTGGGCGCTGGGCTATACGGATTTAATCCACAAATTTTTAATAAAAATAAGGATGAAATATCTGCTCTTTCTTTTTCGCCAGATTTTTTGGATTTAAAGCCAGTCTTATCATGGAAGGCAAAAATCATAAATATTAAGAATTTAAAGAAGGGGGAGGGAATAGGTTATGGATTTGTTTTTAAGGCGAAGAATGATATGAGGGTGGCGATTCTTCCTTGTGGATATTTTGAGGGGGTGCCAATTCGTTCAAGCAATTCGGGCTTTGTTAGATTCAATAATAATTTATTGAGAATATTAGGAAAGATAAGTATGAATTTAATGGCGGTTGATATTTCAAATATTGAAAACATTAATTTAGAGGATGAAGTGGAGATTTTTTCTGATGATATTAATCAAGTAAATTCCATTCTTAATGTCGCAAAGATATGTGAAACAATCCCCTATGAGATTTTATGTAAAATATCCCCCACTATTCGCAGACAAATCAGGTAATTTTAAACGAATAAAAAATGAAATTGCTCGGGGGTTTAAATTAGGGTATAATATAGTTGATATTAAAAATATATGCCAAAGTCAAAATTTATATCACAATTATTATTACCTGAAATGAGGGCATTTTGGATAGCGATTTTACCCCTCTTAATTCTTAGCTTAATTATTTTTTTCCAATTACCTTATGAATGGGGGATTGGCTCCTTTGTTATTTCTTTGATAGTTCTTCTTTTGATATTTTTCTCCGGACTAAAAGCCGCCAAAACAAGATATAGTCTCACAACAGAAAGAAATCAAATAAGAGCAATTATATCAAACTTTACCAGTCCGATTATTGCTTATGACCAAGACTTTATCGTTACTGCTTTCAATGGGGCAGCTGAAGATTTATTTAAAATAAAAAAAGAAAATGTTTTGAGTAAAAAAATATCTCCTGAATGGGCAAGCCAAGATGAAACTAAAATATTAGCTCAGGTTGTTTTTCCAAGTTTGGCTCCAACGATGGAATTTAAGAGCGACCCAGATGAATATCCCCAGATAATGGATATAAATTTTCCTGACCCATATTTAGAGCTGACCGTTACAACTGTGAGAGTGAGGGACTCTTTTGGTAGAATTTTAGGATTTTTTAAACTCGTTCAAGACAGGACAAGGGAGGAGCAGTTGATTTCTTCTAAATCAGAATTTTTGACTGTTGCCGCCCATCAACTAAGAACCCCCCTTTCTGCTATAAGATGGACATTTGAATCTGCCATAAAGGGAGACTTTGGAGAAATGACGGATGAGCAAAAAAAAGCCCTTCAGAGCGGATTGTTGGCATCAGAAAAAGTATTGAAGACGGCGAATGATTTGTTAGACATTGCTAATATTGAATCAGGAAAGTTTGGTTATAATTTTGCTGAAAATAATATTTTAGAGGTGGCAAAGGAGATAATCAAGTCATATCAGTTGTTAGCGGGCGAGCATAATATAAAGATTTATTTGGATAGCCCGAAAGAGGGGATT
>JBFFCO010000118.1:0-2121 GCA_041559835.1 Minisyncoccia bacterium
AAAGAAGACAACAAAGAAAAAAACAACCGCAAAGAAGACAACAAAAAGAAAAACAACAAAGAGAAAGACAACTGCCAAGAGAAGAAAAAAATAGTCGTTGTTTCATAAAATATCCCTTGATGGGGATATTTTATTAAGAGATAAATTATTTGCTTTAATGCTAAATCTATTTATAATAATATTAAAAAAGAGGGGAGACAAAATGATTTATATTTCCTCTATTATCAAAAATAAAATGACAATTAGTAAAAATAAAAAAATATCTATATTTATAGGAGGAGGCATTTTTGCCCTAATAGTCTTGGGCTTAGTTTTTTATGGAGGAGTAGAAATAGGTAAAAAATATTATCCATCAATAAATTTAATAGAGGGATTAGAAAATAAAGAATCGGGAATACCGCCCGATGTAGATTTTTCATTATTTTGGGATGCATGGCGAATAATCCAAACCGATTATTTAAAAAATAATGATTTAGATCGTCAAAAAATGGTTTATGGAGCAATAGAAGGATTGGTAGATTCATTAGATGATCCTCACTCTGTTTTTTTTAGTCCTGAAAGGGCAGATAGATTTTTAGATGATACTGGCGGAAGTTTTAGTGGGGTGGGAATGGAAATTGGAATAAGAAAAAAAGTGCTAACTATTATTGCTCCACTTAAGGGAACACCCGCATATAATGCTGGCTTAAAGGCGGGCGATATGATTTTAGAAATAGATGGTGAGACAACGGAGGATTTGGCGATTGAGGAGGCAGTTGGCAAAATAAGAGGAGAGAAGGGGACTGAAGTTGTTTTGAATATTTATAGAGATAGTTTTGAAAAACCAAGAGATTTCTCAGTGATTAGAGATACAATTATTATTCCATCATCAGAAGTTAATTTTTTGGAAAATAATATTGCTCACTTAAAATTGATGAATTTCAATGAAAATGCTCCTAATGCATTTTATAATTCGGCTCTTGAAATTGCGGGCAGAAATAGTTCGGGCATTATTTTGGATTTGAGAAATAATCCTGGCGGGTATTTGGAAATATCAGTCCATATTGCCAGTTGGTTTTTGGATAGTGGCAAGGTTGTAGTTCGTCAGAATATTAAGGGGATAGAAGAGGATGTTTTGAGGTCATCAGGCAATGAGGCATTTTCAGAGGTGCCAATTGTAATTTTAGTAAATGAAGGAAGTGCTTCGGCTTCGGAGATTTTGGCGGGTGCATTGAGAGATAATAGGGGAGTTAAGATGGTTGGGAAAAAGACATTTGGCAAGGGCTCTGTTCAGGTAATGGAAAAATTATTTGATGATTCTATGATTAAGCTCACGATAGCAGAGTGGCTCACTCCTAATGGGATTTCCATAAATAATAATGGGCTTGAGCCCGATTATGAAGTGGATTTACCTGAAGATTGGCAAGAAGGAGATGATGATCCTCAATTAGATAAGGCAGTTGAGATTCTTAATGAGATTATAGGCAGATAATTTTTAAATATTTTTAGATAATAAAAAAGCAGGGCATACAGAGTTTAACCTCTGCGCCCTGTTTTTAGTTGCCTGTATTTAAGGCAACCATACTACTTTGAATCTTGAACCACTATTTTAAATAGTGATTTCTCGGGTGAAATGCATCTTAAAACGATGCGACGACTTTCATTTGGGAAGAGAAGAATGATTAGCCCATTTCCCTCTTTGGGTTCAAAGGGGATTTCTGGGTGAAAGTTTTTTCCCATTTCTGAGCAGGTGATACATAGACATCCCGGGGGGTGTCTAAGGGATAATTCCTTGTCCCCTGTTCTTTTCAGCATAACATCTCCTTGGCCTTCTACTTTTAATTTAATAGCATCCCCCACCTCGAACAAAAACTCCTCTCCTACTTTCACCTTTTTTGCCGTTTTTCCCCTTAATGAAAGCAGGGCGACAATTAAAATAAGTGAAAGTATGACAAACAAATGAAAAGATTTTTCCTTCATTGTTTTCCTCCTGTTTTTTTGTATTCTATTTTTAAGCATTCTTCAAGAAACTTTTCCCAGTTTCTTGCCTCTATTATATCACAAATAAATATATTTGTCAATGCGCGGGGATAATTTGATATATAATTAAATCAATCAAAATATCTTGAATTAAAAAATTCT
>JBFFCO010000119.1:0-2116 GCA_041559835.1 Minisyncoccia bacterium
GAAGTTTTGTTTTATTAGCAAAAGATTTGAATCCTATTATTTCCAATGATTTTAATCGCATAATATCTGCCATTCTATCACACCCAAAATCCCAAAACTTGACAATTATTTTCAAGTATGCTAAACTTGTATCAGATTCAAGGGGCAAATCAACCCTTTGTGGTCTGAAAAATAAATATTGTGAAATGGAGGTAAAAAATGCTTATCAAATTATCTGATAAAAAGGCTGATGAATTGAAAAAATATTCGGAATCACTCAAAAAGGCGATTGAAAATGCTGAAGAATTTTTAGAATTGCCTCATTGCAAGTCTTTCTTGCAAGAAGTTTCGTCCTCAATAGAATACAAAAAAATAATATTTGAGGATCTAATTCGCTTCAAAATTGAGGCATCTAAAGAGGTGGAACTAAAAAAAGAATCTATAATGAATATCTTTAAAAAAATTCCGGATCAAATTGAAGAAATTGTTGAAAATTTATATAAAGCCCTTTTTATAATAAATGATGAATTAGATAATTGTTTCAAATCAACAATCATTACCGCCTAAACTATTTAATCTTTTTTAATCTTTTACCTACCTAAAAAAGGCAGCCCTGCTTCGTGCGAGGCTGCCGACTTTTTTTATTTCAAAAACCCTTGAATCAAATCAGAGATTGAATATGCACACTCGCTTAATTTAATATAAATATTTCCTTTATGATTCAATAAAAAAAAACCCGCATTTGCGGGCAAACCTCACTCATTATTCTCTTTTTCATAATCTTCTATTATTTTTTCTCTTTCCTCGTCTGTTATTTCACAATTCTCACAAAAATATGCATCACACAAAGAAGAATAGCCCCCATCTGACAATACAATAATCTGACCGCACCTATAACAATGAGTGGGCTTATATTTTGGAGGATTATCTAATTTAACAAAATTATATTCATTAGTCCCATACCAAACATACATTTCCATTTCGTGGCTAAGGCATTTAATACATTTTTTACATTTTCTCCAATCGCCCTTGTGCTCTTCATTGTAGTGGAGACCACACAAAGTAAATCGTCGATGATTTCGCGAACAACTATTTCGAGCATATGAAAACAAAACATATTTATCTTCATCATCACAAACCCAATTATTGCAACATTGTGTTTTCATTAATTTTTTAGTCGTGCTACCGCACAGCCCACAACGCGGCTTATCTAATTTATCTGATTTTTGTTTTTTAGTTTGTTTTTTTATAGGCATATTAAATATCTAATTATTATTAATTGTCTCATCAGAAGGAGCCATCTCATTATTTTCTAAATCATCGCCCTCTTTTTTCTTATCTTTATTCTCAACATCAACACCAATACTCAAATTCTTATTAGGCAAATCCAACTCTTCACCTGTCTCCACTTTCTTGATAATACTTTCTAATTTCCATTTCTTATCCTTTGATATTGGGCGGGATTGTGAAATCTCAACGAAGTCGCCAATTCTTGCCTCATTTTTCTCATCATGGGCTTTAAATTTTTTACTAATCCTCACTCTTTTCTTATATCGTGGATGTTCTGCTAATCTATCAACCTTAATAACGATGGTCTTATCCATCTTGTCGGAGACTACTACTCCCTTTAATTTTTTAATTGTCTTTCGCTTATTTTCCATATTTTTTGCTTCGCCTCGCCGAAGTTTTAACGAAGGCGGGTATTATTCCCCTCTAATAGAGGGGTGGCTCGCCTTTGGCGGGGAATCTCATGTTTTTCCCCTCTTTTAGACCCCCGCCTTCGCGGGGGTGACACGAGTAAATATTTTTCTCTTATACCCCCGCCCCGAAGGGGCGGGGGTATGCTTGCTTTCTTTATTTATTATCAACCTCTCATAGCAGTTAAGATTCTTGCAATCTTTCTCTTCAAGAATCTAATCTGCCTCACATTCTTTATCTTACCAAAAGCCAAATCAAAACGAAGACCGCGAAGTTCTTTGCGACTATCTTCTAAGTCCCGTGCCAATTCATCGCTTTGTTTATTTTTCACATCATCTTTCTTCATGTTTATATTATTTAAATCTCCTTCTTTATAACTCTTGTCCTTATTGGCATTTTTGAACCAGCTCTCATCAATGCTGTCTTTGCTAATTCCTCC
>JBFFCO010000120.1:0-2108 GCA_041559835.1 Minisyncoccia bacterium
ATTTTGATTTCCATTTCCTAAATCTGATGGTAATGGAGTTGCTCCATTGCCCTGACTATTATCTGATGGCTCATCTGAAACAATAAAACTGAAATCAGGGATAATTCCATTTTTGAATATTAGACTGCCAATAAAGATGGCTAATCCTATGGCAAGAATGCCAAATATAATCGCAATTAATTTCATATATCTATAATCTAACACATTTTAAAAATTATTCCATAATATTACGAGCATCATAACCATTGACAAACTGATTTATTTGTGATATAATTAGGGCAGATGATTGCCGATGTAATCATCGTAGTTGTTAAAAATTAAATAAAAAAATAAGGAGAAAAGCGATGATAAAAAAACCTTTTTCTGTATGGGTTGTTTATTATGTAGTAAGTGTCATTTTAATAATTGGGTTAGGCTTAAAATTATCCAACGACCAAAAAAGAGAGTCCTCTGAAATAAATGAACGATATGCTATTTATGAAATGATTAAATCCCTTAAAATGATGTGGCTAATGAAAGGAGAGGATAATGATATACTAAAGATATCTAGAGGGGAAAATGTTTATAATTTTAATCAACCCCCTCACACTAAAAACATCCCCGAGGAAATAGAAGTCTTCAAAAATGGTATTCAAAAAGATAAATTGATAAGGGTATTGGTCTGTGAAAATGGATGGCATGGAAGACATGCATGGTACAGCTTAAGGGGTAATCAAGACTGGGTTTCATTAGTGGCAAGAATGACTAACGATTTTCGAGAATCAAGGATGTGGGAGGAGGATTGGAAGAAAAATGTTGAAAGACCTGATAGTTTTTTGAAAAAATTTGGGTTGCCAAAATCTTTCATTGCCACTATCAAAAAAATGTCATCTGAAAGAAAAATGGGAGTGCTGGAATATTTAGATTGGGCACACTATTGGTTAGATCTATAAAGGTCTAGAAAACATCTCAATTTAAAAGCAAGCTCAACGAAAATTGTTGCGCTTGTTTTTTATTTAAAATCAAACTTATTTTATCAATTTTTTAAAAATCTATGATATAATATAAATATTATAATAGTCGTTTAATGATATAAATATAATTGCGGAATATTCTATTTCGCAAATAAAAAATATGATGGATTTAAAAAACAAAGTTGCCTTAGTAACAGGCGGGCGACGAGGAATCGGTCGAGCAATTGCATTATCATTGGCTCAACACGGAGCAAAAGTCGCTGTAACAGACATTGATCTTGCTGACTGTGAGAAAGTAGGAGAAGAAATAAAATCAATGGGCGGTGAAGTTATTTGTTTAGAATTAGATGTAACAAAAAGAGAGCAAGCCGAAGATGTAGTAAAAAAAATAGTAGAGAAATTCGGCTCATTAGACATATTAATAAATAATGCCGGCATTGCCGAATTTTCTCCATTCTTAGATATCACAGATGAGCAATGGGAAAGAACAATAAATATAAATCTAAGAGGTCAATTTATTTGTGCCCAATTGGCTGCTCGGCAAATGAAAGAGCAAGGCAATGGAGGAGCAATCGTTAATATTGCCTCAATTGCAATGGGACAACAAGGAATTGGATTTCCAGCAATAGCCCATTATTGTGCCTCAAAGGGTGGGGTAGCCGCCCTCACAGAAGCATTAGCAACTGAATTATCTCCACAATATGGAATCAGAATAAATGCTATTGCTCCGGGAGTCATTGAGACTCCGATGATTGATCCTATTAAGAGCGATGAGAAGGGATATAAGGATACTCTTTCAAAAATTCCTCTTGGCAGAGTTGGCAAGCCAAAAGAAATTGCCGAATTGGCAGTCTTCCTTGCTTCTGATAGTGCAAGTTATATGACCGGATCAGTCGTCGTCGCCGATGGAGGTTGGCTAGCGGCATAGTTAATATTTTCAGAATTTCCACAAAAAATTGCGGATACTCCCGCAATTTTTATTTACCTCTCTACTTGTCATTCCCGTCTTTCTTTGTCATTCCTGTCCGCCATAGGCGGACATATTGCCTGCGAAATCAGACCTTATTCCCCTCTAATAGAGGGGTGGCTCGCCACGAAAGAAATTGCTTCGCAATTTCAATGTGGCTGAGACGGGGTGTTTCTCTTCGCCTCGCC
>JBFFCO010000121.1:0-2065 GCA_041559835.1 Minisyncoccia bacterium
TCAAAATCTCCTCCTCTAAAATTCCATGAAACAATTGCTTGTATTTTTATTTCAGCCGAATTTATTGACGAAATAGAAACCACTCTTTTGAATATTGTTTCCTGCCCATCAGTATAGTTGTATCTTTGATAATTCCTTATCCATAATTTGATTATATTATATATTATACACCACAACACCGTATGCCCCCCGCCCCGAGGGGGCGGGGGGCATTAGAGAAAACATCCCATAATTTGATTATATTATATATTAATTATATTGCCATAAGAATATTATGATGTTTATCTAAAATTACAAAATATCTTTCTCTGTCACCCCCCGCCTATGGCGGAAATGATAGAAAAAAATGGGTGGATTGGGTGGATTAAATTTATTATAAATAATCCACTATTGACTTGTTTGATTTTTAAATATAAAAAATGTTATAATTAGAATAATAAAAATAATTAGAGAGTCATGAACTCCGGCTGGTTTCAGTTGGAGTTTTTTAATTGATTGATTTGGATAATTATGAAGATATTAGAATTAATAAAGATTAAAATGAGAAGAATTAAGTTTAAGAAATTTTTGAGGATATTAAGTATATTGGCGAATTATATAGTAAAATTATTAAATATTTTAAAAGAGGCGATGATTAGAGCAGGCAAGTTCTTAAGAGAAGCAGGAATCAAATTATCAAGATTAATAAAGATGGCAGTGAATAAGTTGATTGAATTATTAAAGATAATAAAGGACTGGCTAGTGAAATCAATAAAGATAATAAAAGAAAAGACGGCGAAATTATTAGAGGCGACGAGGGCAAGGATAAAAGAGATGAAAAAAAGAAGAATGGTTGTTGGAGATGAGAGAAAGAGGGAAGAAAAAGAGAGAGGGAAGGAAAAAGAAAAAGAGAGAGAAGAAAAGAGAAAAAAGAAAATTTTGATAGTGGAGGATGATGGATTATTGCTTGATATAATTAGCGAAAGATTATCAGATGAAAAATTTGAAGTATTAGAAGAAAGAGATGGGCTGAAGGCAATTGATGTAGCCAAACAATCCAAGCCAGATTTAATATTATCAAACCTAATTTTACCCGGAATTGATGGATTTGCCGTTCTGAGAGAATTAAAATCAGAGAAGACAACAAAGGATATCCCTGTTGTAATATTTTCAAATTTGGATGATCCCTCCGACATAAAATCTGCTAAGGTCTTGGGGGCGGAGGAATATTTCATCAAAACAAATACAAGTTTAGAGGAATTAGTTGAGTTTATTCAAAAAAATTATGGCTAAAAAAAAGAAAAAACCCATTGTGTTGATTATAGAAGATGATGAAGTGTTATTAAGAACATTATATCTCTTATTTCGTAAATATAATTATACAATCGCATCAGCTGGTGACGGAGATACGGGTTTGAAAATGGCTCAAAGAATTGTTCCCGACTTAGTTATTTTAGACCTTCTACTTCCAAAAATGAAAGGATTAAATGTTTTAAAATATTTAAAAGCAAATCCTCTTACGAAAAATATACCAGTCGTCATTTTATCAAATTTAGGTGACGAATATGATGTTGAGCAAGCAAAATCATTAGGGGTAAAAGAGTACTTTATAAAGGCCGAGACAGACCTCTCATCGTTGGCTCAAAGAACAGAAAAAGTTTTAAGTGGAAAAGTATGAAAAATAAATGGCTTAATCTCGTTTTATCTCTCACAAATAAAATCTACTTCCAAAAGCAGATGGTTTTAGAGACGACAGGAATGGGAATTGTAGTTAATGTTTTTAATTTAATATTTTTAGAAATAACATTGGCAATTGTTTCATTGCCGTTGTATTTGGGGATAAGACATTCAAAAACGGTTGCCTTTTTGGAAGAAAAGGGGAGTTTTGTGAGGATAGTTGCAGATTACAATATGAGAAGAGTCCTCACGCTCACAGGAGTTGGAATTCTTGCAATAATTTGGTTCTTGAAATTTATTTTAATTGTTGGCACCCCAGCAGTTTATGGCCCCCTACAATTATATTCAATATCAGGATTAAGCCCGTCAGATGTTCCAATAGAGGAATTAGAAATATCAGGAACTCAGA
>JBFFCO010000122.1:0-2061 GCA_041559835.1 Minisyncoccia bacterium
AACAACAACTTCCTGCCCAAACACATCCCTTATCTCTCCCCCAAATTTATCCTTAATCCCACCCAACACAAAACTAATCATTCTCTCTATCTCACCGATAACATCTTGATGAGATTCAATATATGAAATTTCAGCATCATAACCAACAAATTCAGTTGAGTGCCTTGTGGTAAATGATGGCTCTGCTCTAAATACTGGACCAACTTCAAAAACTTTTTCTAATCCAGAAGCCATCGCCATTTGTTTATAAAATTGTGGCGACTGAGCCAAATATGCCTTTCTATCAAAATATTTTACTTCAAAAACATTAGCCCCGCTTTCACTTGGCGAGCCCATTAATTTCGGTGAGTGTATTTCCAAATATTTATTTTCTTCCCAGAATTTTCTAAAAAATCTTTCCATCTCAGTCCATATCTTCATCATCATCAATTTATCTTTCTTTCTTAAATCAATCCATCGCCAATCAAATCTTTTATTTACATCTACTTCTCCGCCTGTTTTCTCTACAACCGGAATTGGCAAGTTTGGGTCGGCTAATGATAATATCTTAATTTCCTTTATTTCTATTTCTACTCCTTCGGGTGCCTGTTTTTCCTCTTTTACCTTGCCAATAATTTCTACTACTGATTCATTGGTCAATCCATCTGTCGCCTTAAATGCCTCCAAGTTTTCTGATAATAATACTGCCTGAATGATTCCAGAAATATCTCTTATTATCAAAAATTTTATTTTACTTTGGTCTCTTATTGTTTGAACAAATCCTTTTATCTTAATTTCCTCCCCTATTTTATTTTTTATATCTTTAATATATATCCTCATATTTTTATTTTTTTTCATTCTATCACAAATTTATCTTAATAAAAGACTAAACCTTTCTGGTGTATCTTGAGATATTGGCGATGATGCCGGCGGAGAAAAGAAGAACGGCAAGATTTGTTCCTCCGTAACTCAAAAACGGCAAGGGTTGTCCAGTGAGGGGAATTAAGCCACTCATCGCTCCAATATTAACAAATGCCTGAATGCCAATAAACAATATTATTCCGGCGGAAAGCAATCTTGAAAAAATATCAGGAGCATTCTTTGAAATCAAGAGACCTCTATATATCAAAACAATATATATTGAAATCAGAATTACAACACCAAAAAATCCAAACTCTTGGGCTATCACGGCAAATATAGAGTCCCCCATCGGCTCAGGCAAATAATTATACTTGCTGACTGATTGACCAAAGCCAACACCAAAAACTCCACCAGAACCAATAGCAATTAACGATTGATTTATATGATAATCCCTTCCCTGAATATCGGAATCTGAATTAAAAAAACTTTGAATTCTATCTAACTGATAGCCACCAATAAAGACTAATATTCCCAAAAGGGCTAATCCGACAATAGCAATCATAAAAATTCTTGAGACTTTAATTCCGCTCAGAAAATACATCGCTCCCAAAACAATAAATGTGATTAAAAGTGCACTTGTTGAATGTTGGAATATAAAAGGCAGGGCGACAACCACCATAAAAACCAAGAAAGGAAAAATCCCCTCCCTGAAATTATTTATTTTTTTCTGTCTTCGAGAAAGCCAAACTGCTAAATAAATTGCTGTGGCAATTTTAAAAATTTCACTGGGCTGAAAAGAAATCAAGGGGCCTAATTGCAACCATCTTCTTGCTCCCATTGTTTCTATTCCAAGAGGAGTGAGGGTGAGAAACATTAGCCCTAATCCTAATAAAAAAAGTAAGAGAGCGGCTTTTTCCCAAAAGCGATAATATACGAAATATGAGATGAGAAATCCGACTATTCCTATTGCCAATCCATAAATTAATTGATGTTTTAAATAATAGAATGAGTCATCAAATCTTGTTTTGCCTAATAAAAATGATGCACTTAAAAGGGTCGCCAATCCTATTGCGACTAATATGAATATAATTGATATAAATACATAATCTGGACTATGCGACCGCATAATTTTAATATTATTCGCCTACAGCGAGCGGATATACTGCCCGCGATGGTAAAACCGAGACAATCCCTCCCCCCGCCGAAGGCGGGGGGAGGGAT
>JBFFCO010000123.1:0-1985 GCA_041559835.1 Minisyncoccia bacterium
AGGAAAGAAGCAAAAAATGATCTAAAAATAGGGACGGTTCAATTCGCCAGCGAAGAATTATCAAATTTGATAAGTGGTTTGTACGAAGAATACAAAAGAGAAATGGGGCTCAATATAAATACTTGGAATCCAGAAGTTGAGATTGGCGAAAACACTAATCAAAATAAAAAAGATTATAAAATTGCCTATATTGAAAGTAGAGATATGTCAAATTATTATCAAGTATCTATTGAATATATAAAGCAACCAGTAAATATAACACAACAAACTCCTAATGGACCAGTTCAAATATCACAAGAAAAAGTCGCTTTTAGAATTTTTGGTCAGGGGTGGAAGTAATATTTATGGATTTTTTAAATATAAATTTTTTAAATGGCATGGCAACAATTCTTGCTGCATTTATTGCAATTTTTTTGTATTATTGGGAGCGAAGCAAAAAAAAGCGAGATGCAGCAAAAATTATAGTTCAGGAAATAAGAAGGGCTGAAGATATCATTAATGAGTATAAAGAGCATAGTGAATATAAATTTACCAAAAAGATAATCGCTACAAATAGTTGGGCTAAAAACATTCATTATTTTGTTATGGATTTAGATCAAGATGAACTTGATAAAATAAGTAATTTATATTCAACCGGAGAATATCTTGATTCAATAATTATTAAAGTATCGGATTATAAATTTGATGAAAATATAAAAATTTACCAAAAAAAATTTAATCAAATGGTAGCAGGATTAAATCAAGCGGTTCAAAATCAGCAGTCAACATCGGTTATCATTCAGCCAGAATCTCAACCAACCCCTAAAATTAAAGATATAAAAATTCCGATTCAAATGCCAGAACCATGGAAAACATTACTTGATGAAATCTCAAAAAATTATGAGCCAGTTTATCATTCAAATATTTGCGAAAAGTTAAAAAAAATTGCTAAAATATAAAAATTTTAGCAATTTTTTTAAAACAGCAACAGCAACAATATTCGCTTTTAGTGAATTGGTTAAAGAAAATAAGTTAATTATAGAATTAATTCTATAATTAATTTGCTATATAAGATTATTTTTCTTTAATTAATTTTTCCAGCAAAAAACTCAACACGGACAGATGTTGGGATGTCTCTTTTCGCCTTAAAATTGACTTCCCTGCCATCTTTTGTGTGAAAAACAACCCTTGTTGGTTTTGACACTATTTTTGTGGCTTTAAATAATACTTTTTATTTCTTTGCTTTTATCATAATTTGTTTAATAGACAATCAATTATCAATGGTATGATTATATAATATATTAATTATATTGTCATATTTTTTATACTCATTCACCAAAAAAATCCCCTCACTTTCGCGAGGGAATTTTTTAATTTTTAAGAAATGAGGGAATTATTCTTTTTAGATCAGGAGAGTCAGTTTGCTCTAATACCCAGTTATCAAATTCTTTAGTAAGCCTTTCCAAGTCTGGATGCACGGTTCCTTTACTATAATCTTCAAGGGTGGCTACCAATCCACCACCTGCAACAATAAATAATCCCCTCACATCTAATAAAAATCCTCTTTCATCAAAATCCTCTTTATATCTTTCAACTATTCTTTTAAAGAACAAAAATAATTGAGTATTATGACTATGCCAATTAAGTTCATCTTCTTTTTGGCTAATGCCATACACGGAACTTGCCGCCATCAACATCAGTTTTTTCTTTAAATTTCTAAATGCTATAAAAACATCATTATTCATCGGATCCTCCATTTATTAAATTTATTTTTTCCTATTTTTATATTGACTAAAAATATATCATTTGTCAATATTTACCCTCTGCCGAAATAGAAAAATTATTCTCTATCTTTTTTAATCATCAATACCAATTAAAGAGGTGGTCTTCCACCACAATATCAAAATCTCCTCCTCTAAAATTCCATGAAACAATTGCTTGTATTTTTATTTCAGCCGAATTTATTGACGAAATAGAAACCACTCTTTTGAATATTGTTTCCTGCC
>JBFFCO010000124.1:0-1959 GCA_041559835.1 Minisyncoccia bacterium
ACATTTGAATATATAGATCATCGCTCCCCATTCCTTAATTTGTTTCTATTTACTCTCTAGATATTCGAAATTTTGATTTTCTTTGGGATTGTTAATTCCCCTCTAATAGAGGGGTGGTGCCCGAAGGGCGACGGGGTGTTTCTCTTCGCCAAAGGTGGCACAATCACCTCAATATTAAGTATAAACAATAAGAGTAATAATCAAAATCTCTCTCCCTGCCCAATTTGACAAATTAAAAGATATTTGGCAATATAATGGTGGAAGTAGTTAAAAAATAAATATCAAAAAGGAGGAATAAAATGAGTGATAGTAAAAAAAGGATTTTATTTGTCGGACCGGTAGATAGGGTGGTTTGGTTTGAATCAATTAGCCCTGAAGAGGATGGCATCTTCAATGCATTCTGTTTCTCAAAATTCAGTGAGTGCAAAATAACAAGAGCCAAAAACTATTTTGAATACCTGAAATATAGGCACAAAACATTTGACTTGATAGTGGCGGATATGTATATGTCATATAATAAGTGGAGAAGTTGGGAGGAAATCAAAGAAGAAGGCAAAAAGAGTGTGGAGGTCATTAGTGTCCACGCTATACTAAAAGAACTTGGGGTTGTTGAAATATCAAAAGATGAAGTGCTTCAAATTGCAAGCGATTTTTATGATTTCACAAATATGCCGGGATATAAAAGATATGGAAGAAGAGATAATTATCGTACTAATCCTTACTACAAAAAAATAAAGGACTTTGAGAACAAGAATAAATACTCCGATGGAATAGGAAAATACATTATTGATATCATTGAGTCCTTCGTTCTTGACAGGCATGTTCCAATGGGATGGATTATTGCCCAAACTAGCCCAAATAAAACCATCGTGGTAGATGAAAGATGCCATCATGATGGAATGATAAAGCTGATTGAAAATTCAAAAAAATTCAAGAGAATGATAATCCATGAGGAGCATCAAAATCTTGTCCGCTCTCAAAGAGATGGTGAAGAAACGGAAGATTATTATGAGAGGCTGGCAAAATATGAAATTGGTTTAGAAAAATCAAGTGGAAAAGGGTCATTCATTGGGATGACTAGGAGGAGTATAGAAAATTGGGACTTTGTCCACTGGTTGTGGGTCAATGAATATCTATAATGCGAGAAAACAACAGCGGTGTGGAGGCAAGTGCCTCCCCCTTTTTTATTATTTAAAAATAATGTATAATGCTAATAATATGAGCAAGAAACAATTATTGAAAAAAGAATACGATTTTTATAAGGAAAATGAAAATCAATTTATAAAAAAATACAAAGGCAAATTCATAGTTATAAAGAACAAAGAGGTTCTCGGTGTTTATGATTCAAAAATAGATGCTTATGTAAAAACCCAAGAGGAACATAAGGTTGGAACTTTTTTAATACATCAATGCCTAAAGGAGACCGAAAAAAATCAAGTATCATTTTATTCTTACATAGTGAGTTAAAACATGACAAATCACAAACATAATCATCGTGCCTTCACGAATAGATATAAGCAAAAAGTTAATCAATTAATAACAAACATCGCTGTCTCTAAACCAATTTTATTAGACAAAGGAGATAATGGTGGGTTTGTTAAGTTTTTTGGTGTGTGGGATACGGGAGCAACAATGTCTTGTATTACTAGCAAATTGGTAAAAAGATTAGATTTAAAACCAATAAATATAAGACAAATAAATACAGCAAATGGACCAAGCAACAAAAATACATATCTTGTGAATATAGCTCTTCCAAGCAATGTAATCATCTCTAATGTAGAGGTTATTGAATGCGATATTATTGATGGAATAGACCTTCTAATAGGTATGGATATAATAAATTTGGGAGATTTTACCGTTACTACATCAGAGGAAGGATCAACTGTTTTATCTTTTTGCGTCCCATCAATGCGAGAGATTGATTATGTTGAAAAAATAAACTCTAAAAGAATTAATGAC
>JBFFCO010000125.1:0-1891 GCA_041559835.1 Minisyncoccia bacterium
GATCTATATATTCAAATGTTTGAGTTTTGCCGACTTTCAAATAGAGGCAAAACGAGTTTTTTGAATTAATCATCGCGGAGACAAGAAATAAATTGCAAAGCAATTTCTTTCTTGGCGGTAATGGATATAATTTGTCTATTTGCGAACGAAATAGAGAAATTTTAGATTTTTTGGGAGATGGATTATGACCCAATCTCATCTCGTATCTTGTCCCTTAAAACTTGGGGATTGGCACTGCCCTTACTAAGAGCCATCACTTTGCCAACAAGAAATTGAAGAGCATTTTCCTTTCCACTTTTAAAATCACTCACAGCAGAAGGATTCTCATCAATCGCTTTTTTAATAAACTCCGACAAACTATTATCATCAGAAACTTGTAAAAGTTTTCTTTCACTTATTATTATATCCGGATTAGCCCCCGTGTCAAACATCTCAGAAAGAGCAATCTTAAATCCAGCTGACGAAATCTTATTATCATTTACCAAATCAATCAAATAAGCAAAATCCTCCGCCCCAAATCTTAAATCCCCTATCCCCCACGAATTTTTTATCATCATTGCCCTTAAATCACCAATTAAATAATTATAAGCAATCTTTTTGTTTTCAGAATCCATCTCAGAAGAAACCTTTTCAAAATAGTCGGATAATTCCAACTCATCACTCAACAAAAATGCTTGCTCAAAGTCCAATTCAAATTCATCCATAAATCTCTTTCTTTTATCGGCAATCAATTCAGGAACTTCCAATGATATCTTTTCTAAATCAAATAATTTTTCTACTTCAATCACTGGCAAATCTGGCTCAGGAAAATATCTATAATCATGAGCATCTTCCTTTATTCTTTGAGAGAATGTCAATTTTTTATTCTCATCCCAGCCCCTTGTCTCCTGAATCACCTCTTCGCCTTTATTTAAAATATCGCCTTGTCTTTTTATTTCAAAATCAATGCTATCTCCCACCGCCTTAAATGAATTCAGATTTTTAATCTCCACTTTTGTTCCTAATTTTTTACTTCCCTCTTCTGCTATTGAGATATTAACCTCACATCTCATCTCCCCCTTTTCCATATTAGCAGTAGAGATATTTAAATATCGGCAAATTCTTTGAAATTCCTCGGCAAATGTTTTCGCCTGATATCCATTTTCAATATCCGGCTCAGTCACTAATTCCGCTAATGGCCTCCCCGCCCGATTGAAATCAACAAATGAAAATTTCTTATCATCGCTATGAGCCAATCTTCCCGTGTCCTCTTCCAAATGAACTCTCGTGATTCTTATTTCCTTTGTTTTTGGATATTTCTCCCCTTTTTCTAATAGCAATGGAATTATTAATTCTGCCCCCTCAATAAATGGAAGGTCAAATTGGGAAATTTGATAACCCTTTGGCAAGTCGGGGTAGAAATAGTTTTTTCTATCAAATTTTGATATTTTTGCTATTTTTCCATTGAGAGCCATCCCCAATTTCAAAACATTTCTTATTGCCTCTTTGTTTGCTAATGGCAATGCTCCGGGATGAGCCAAGCAAATTGGGCAAATATTTATATTTGGATGTTTTTCATCAGGGTCATTCAAACACCCACAAAACATTTTTGTTTTGGTTTTCAATTCAATATGTATTTCTAATCCAATTGTCGGCTTATATTTCATAATTTTATTATAAATTAAATTTTATTATTTCTGATTAATATCAGAATAACATATAATCAAACTTATAACAAAAAAATCCGCCCCCATTTCTAGCGAGCGAATTAATTAAAAATATTATTTCTTCAATTTTAATCTTTTTCTTTTCTCCAGTCATTTTAATTCCTCCTATTCTTTAATTTTTCTATCATCTTAATTTTCCAAGAATAGACAAAATATATTATCTATTCTCTAATCTAATAATATCA
>JBFFCO010000126.1:0-1861 GCA_041559835.1 Minisyncoccia bacterium
ATACATATAAGATTCAATATCAATTTTCTGATGGCGATACAGTTGATGCAATAATAAAAACAAAGGAAGGGATAATTCCTGTTGATGCAAAATTTTCATTAGATAATTATCAAAGAGCGGCTGATGAAAAAGATGAGGCAAAAAAATTAGAATTAGAAAAAGATTTTAAAAATGATTTAAAAAAGAGAATTGATGAGACGGCAAAATATATTAAACCAAAAGAGGGGACATTGCCTTTTGCCTTTATGTTTATTCCTGCTGAAGGAATTTATTATGATTTGATGGTAAATGAGGTGGGGTCATTGAAATCAAATACAAGAAATTTGATTGATTATGCCTATAAGGATAAGAATGTGATAATTGTTTCGCCAACTACTTTCGCCGCCTATCTTCAGTCGGTTCTTTATGGATTTCGTGCTTTTCAAATAGAGGAGCAGACTATTGAGATTAGAAAGAATGTTGATAATTTAAGAGTTCATATATCAAAATATGAGGAATATATGAAGAAATTAGGGAATAATCTTTCAGCAACCGTTAATAGTTATAATTTTGCCGGCAAAGAATTTAAGAAAATAGATAAGGATATTTTAAAGATAAGCGGGCAATCTGCTGGAGTAGAGCCAGTGCTAATTGATAAGCCACGAAAAGAAGATGATTAATTTTAATAAATAAAATGCTTTTAATTTAGTTTACAAGATAGAATAATTTATCACCGAACTATTTATTTGCTTACAGGTAATAATTTTATTATAATGGCATTATGAAAAATAAGATTTATAAAAAAGTATCTCAATATCCAGTAATTGTTCAAGAAGATGAATTGGGCGGTTTTTGGGTTAATTGCCCTATATTAGAGGGTTGCTATTCTCAAGGAGAAACCATTGATGAGGCTCTTAATAATATCAAAGAATCAATCTCTCTTTGTTTGGATGATATTTCAGAAAAAAAGATTGATGAGAAAATGCGAAGACAAGTGAGCCTGCATTTTATAAAAGCTTAATATATGGGTAAATTAAGAGGTTTTTCCGCTAAAGTTGTCATTAGAAAATTAGAAAAAATTGGATACAAAATTTCCCGCATAAAAGGAAGTCATGTTAGAATTGAGCATCCAAATAAAAAAGATTATAAATCAATCACTATCCCTAATCATAAGGAATTAAAAATAGGGCTGTTATCTCAAATAATTAGAGATGTAAAATTATCTATTGATAAGTTTTTGAAGTTATAGGAATTGGTCTATATAAGATTTGTGGAGTCGTTTTTGAAAAAGGGCAATTATAGGAATTATCCTCTGTGCCTAAATCTTTAATGCCCTTATAAATATTGAAATGGTTGATAAAATAACTTATGCTAAATACATGATATCAAAGATATTAAATCATCAATCAAAGACTATTACCAAAGGGGCTTTTATTATAGCCATTTTTTATATCATCAACGGAGCAATGGCCTTATTAAGAAACGGGCTTTTAGCAGGAAAATTTGGAGCCAAAAGAAATTTAGATATATATTTCGCCGCTTTTAGAATCCCCGATTTCCTTTATGCAATCTTAATAGCCGGCGCCTTATCAGCCGCCCTTATCCCATTGTTTGTAGAAAAATTAAATATCTCTAAAGAAAAGGCATGGGAATTTAGCAGTAAGGTCTTGTCAGTATTTGCTCTAATATTATTAGCAGGAGCAATTATCACAATAATATTCGCCCCGTTTTTAGCAAAACTTATCGCCCCCGGGTTTGGTTTGGCTCATCAAAAAATGGTCGCTCATCTCACAAGAATAATGATGATTCAGCCAATTCTATTAGGCCTTTCAAATATCATTGTGGGCATTCTCCAAAGCTTCAAATGATTTTTAATTACATC
>JBFFCO010000127.1:0-1827 GCA_041559835.1 Minisyncoccia bacterium
CGGAACAAAAAAGGAAGATGTCTTAGCTATGTCATCACGAATATTAAAGGAGTATGGCGAGAAAAATATTTGTAATGAGAAGAATCCAAAAACATTAGAAAAGGAATTGAATATTTCTGAATCAAAGGCTTGTCAAATAGTTGCCACTTTTGAATTAGGAAGAAGATTTTTTCAAAAGAAAAATGGCAGGCAAACAATCATTAGAAATGCTAAGCAGGTTTATAATTATTTAAGTGATATGAGAGAAATGCCCAAGGAGCAATTAAGAGGGCTTTACTTGAATAGTCGTTATCAGTTAGTTCATGATGAGGTAATATCTGTCGGAACCCTCACAACTAATATCGTTCATCCAAGAGAAGTTTTTAGACCTGCTTTTGAGTATTCTGCAGTTGCTGTGATTATTGCCCATAATCATCCATCGGGCAATTCCAAGCCAACAGCAGAAGATATTGGAATTACCGCTCAGTTGGTTCAAGCAGGAAAGATTTTAGGGATTGATTTATTGGACCATATTGTTGTTTCAGCAAAGGGATTTTCAAGTGTGCCAGTTGATTATTTCCACGGAGGAATTTCAAGAGATGGAATTGGTAGCACCAGCCTCCCAAAATCCCTTTCCTCTCTATATAGAAGAGAAAGCAGTGTATCAAATTAGCAGTGATAAGCAGTTGAAAATAATATTTTTTGGATTTTATAGCAATGTTTTGGGATATAAAAATGGCGGCTCAAAGAATTATTTATCTCATTCTCATGAGCCACCAATTATTTGATGCGATGGGGGATAAACTTAATGAGGGGAAGCCCCAGCTATAAAAACTATAACAAACACAAACAAGGCTATTATATAAAAAACTTGGTGAATTAAAAGGCCAAATGCTACTAGTGAAAGAATCCCAATAAACAACCACAATACCCCTATAGCACCTTCTTTATCAGCTTCTTTGCTTGCTTCGTCGCTAAATCTTCCAAGATTAGCCATTTTTTCTCTGTAAAATAAAGTATCTTTAAAATACTTTTTATTTGATAAATCACGGATAGTTGCTTTTAACCATCTTGGAAACCCATAATCAAATAAATCCTCAAAGATCATTTTACACCTCCGAATTTAAACTTCAATTCCTCTTGTTATCTAATAATAAATAAATAATTTGTCAAATTTTAGTCAAAATCAATTTTTATCCTCGCAATAATCGTGCTATAATTATTCAATAATAAAAAAATATGAAAAATCAAAATTGTATAATTATTCATGGATGCCCATCAAGCAGAGAGGAAGCATTAGATGTTGAGAAAAAAAGAACTTACTGAAAAAGAAATAAGGACAGAAACTCCTCTTATGCCAGATCCATGGGAGCCAAATTATGATAAGTTCAAAAATGAATTTGAGAAATATGAGGTTAATGAAGACACGATTTTAATCGGTCATAGTTGTGGATGCTCTTTTTTAGTTCGTTGGCTTGGGGAAACAAAAAGAAAAATAAATAAATTAATTCTTGTTGCTCCTTGGAAAATAGCAAGTGGAGATAATGAGATAAAGAGAAAATTTTATAATTTTCAAATTGATGAAACAATCAAGGAAAGGGTGGAAAAAATAATAATGTTTACTTCTGATGATGAGGAAGAGGGAGGCAAAGAAAGTATAAAGATTTTTCATCAATTTTTGAATGGAGAAATAATTGAACTAGAAAATCATGGGCATTATACAGAGGGGGATATGGGAACAAATAAATTCCCTGAATTATTAGAAGTTATTTTAAGATAAGATATGACATTTAATATTGCCACAAAATTTGAACTTATTGAAAAACCAAATTGGTTGGATAGTTTTAG
>JBFFCO010000128.1:0-1813 GCA_041559835.1 Minisyncoccia bacterium
ATATATTTTTTAATAATAAAAGACAAAAATTGATTTTTTAAAAAAATAAAAAATATATTATTTAAGTTAAATATCGGTGTTATCGGGTATTAGAATCCGAATTAGTACTTTTCTTTGAAATTTTCAAAGAAGTGAGAGCATCAGCCAAAAAACCACTTCAGTGATTTTTTGGTTTTTTAAGCATCCCCGCCCACCACCGCGAAAAAATTAGGATTTTCGGAGATTGATGCTTTGAATAATGCCTAATGATAGAAAATGAATAATCAAATTTGAGCCACCATAGCTAAGAAATGGGAGGGGAAGTCCTGTGACAGGAAGAAACCCAAGATTTGCTCCAAAATTGATAATAACTTGCGAGAAAAATATCAATAAATAACCAAATATAAAAAGTTTGGAAAAATTATCAGTGGCTGAAAGCCCAATATTTATTAGAGACAAAATAAACCATACCAAGAGACCAATTAAAAATACTGCCCCAACAAAACCCCACTCCTCTACAAATGCCGCCAAAAAGAAATCCGACTTTGCCTCAGGAAGAAATCTTAATTGTGTCTCTATCCCCTGCCCCAGTCCCCTGCCAAACCAAGAGCCAGAACCAATGGATATTTTTGATTGAAGAACATTATATCCCGCCCCCAGCACATCCGAACTGGGATTAAAGAAACTCGTGATTCTTTCTTTTTGATAATCTTCCAAAAAGTAATTCCAACCGAGACCAAAGACCATCACTCCAATTACTAAAAATATCAAAAAGTGTCTCAACTTTAAACCAGAGGCAATCAAAAGACCAAGCCAAAGAATTATAAAAATAATCGCAGAGCCAAGGTCAGGCTGAATTGCTACTAATATAAAAAATATCCCTGTATAAAAAATTGATACTGCTAATCTTCCGGGATGCCAAATTTCAGTGTGCCATTTTGAAAAATATTTTGACAAAATAATAAGAAGGGCTAATTTTGCTAATTCTGCTGGTTGGAATTGAAAAAAATAAAAATCAAACCAGCCCAATGAGCCCCTTGATTTTGAACCAAAAAATAAGACTAATATTAGCAAAGTCAAGCAAAAAGCATATAGCAATAGAGACAAAACATTGTGCTTTAATAATATTTTGTAATCAAAAAAATTTGCTACGACAAGAAATGTTAAAATTCCTAATCCAAACCAAATAAATTGTCTTTTGAATGCCCAAAGAGAAGATTCGTCAGATATTGATAGACTTGCTAATGTTAAAAGACTTAAAAATGCCAGTAGTAATACTGGCAATAACGGAGCAAATTTTATTTTTGATAAGAATGAGAGCATGTGAATTTATTATATAAGATTATAAGATGATTTTTATTTATTATATAAAATCATAAGATGATTGTTGCTTAACCACCCCCCGCCGAAGGCGGGGAATCTCCATTCTACCACTTTGTATTATTCCCCTCTAATAGAGGGGTGGCGCCCGAAGGGCGACGGGGTGTTCTCTCCCAAAAAAATCTAAAATTTCTCATAGACTACTCAACTAATGCATCGGGATAAATCTCTATTCTGCTGAAATCAACTTGCTCTATCCCCGGAAATTGCTTTAGCCAAACGAATTGAAAATTTTGTATTTCTGATGATTGGAGGCCTATTATACTTGTATTCGCCACATTTAATAATTGTCCAGTCTTTGAATAAACAACTACTACAACCTCCACTCTACTAAAATCTCTCGCCGTTTGATTTGATATTTTCCCTTATACTTTCAAATATCCCAAATGACTTGCATCCGTTATTTCTTCCATTTTGACATACGATACTGAAAAAATTTTTGTAGGCTTCAAAT
>JBFFCO010000129.1:0-1799 GCA_041559835.1 Minisyncoccia bacterium
GAATGGTCGCACCATAATTTAATACTATGAATTATATCTGTTTTTAAATTATAGTCAAATTTTTTTATATCATAGAAATATAAAATCCTGTCTTGTAATTTTTGTATCTGTCTTAAACTGGGATATAATATGAATATGCCTGAGTTGCCAGAAGTGGAAACAATTATAAGGGGGTTGCGAAAAAAGGTGATTGGGAGAACCATCACTTCTTTTTGGACGGATACTCCATCTATAATCAAAAAACCAACAATAAAAAAGATGGCGAAGGAGATTTTGGGATTAAAGATATTGGGAGTTAAAAGAATTGCAAAAAATATAATATTTGAATTAAGCGAGGAAAAGATTATGCTAATTCATCAAAAAATATCAGGGCACTTACTTTATGGAAAATGGGAAATGAAAAAGAATAAACCCCATCCTCTCAGAAATAAATATTTAGAAGATAGAGAGAATCAATATATTCGAGTTATTTTCGGATTAGATAATGGATATCAAATGGCTCTTTCTGATTTAAGGAAATTTGCCAAAATAATTTTTGGGAAAGCAGATGAAATTTTAAATTTGCCGGAAATAAAAGAATTGGGACCTGACCCATTAGAAAAAAGTTTTGATTTTGAAAAATTTAAGGCCACCTTGAAAACAAGAGCGGGCAAGAAAAGAACGGGAAAAATTAAGCAAATTTTAATGAATCAAAAAATAATTTCTGGAATTGGGAATATTTATAGCGATGAGATTTTATGGAGAGCAAAAATACATCCACTCACACCAGCAAATAAATTAAGTGGGGGCGAATTGAAAAAAATTTTTGAAGCGACGAAGGAGATATTATCATTGGCAGTGGAGGAGGGCGGAAGTTCGGTGAGTGATTATAGGGATGTGGAGGGGAAAAAGGGCGGGTATCAAGATATTCAAAATGCTTATGGGAGAGAAGAGGAAGATTGTCGTCGGTGCGGTAAAGAAATAGAGAGAATTAAGATAGGAAATCGTTCATCATATTTCTGTCCCAAGTGCCAAGTTTTTGAGAAATAATACCTCATTTACATCTTGACAAAGTGATTTTTGTATGATATACTGGCAGAGGAAGTTTTGAGAAATATATTTTTTAGGAGGGTAAAAATGTGTTATGAAAAAGATTCCGGATTAACTGAAAGGGAGAAATCTCTTATGGTTAAGGAGGCTGTTGATGACTACATCAAAAGAAAAAAAAGGGCAGATGAAAGTGCGGTTAATGTCATGCCTGTTGCCAATGTCACCCCCTGTTATTTGAAACATGGGAGGGCTGGCGGATACGGAATTCCAGGGTCAAAAAAAAGATGCCCCCAAAGAAGAAAGGCGAGGACGATGAGGCCGAATTGACCGGGCAAAACCAAAAAGATAGGGGCGAACGAGTTCGCTCCTATTTAATTTGATTGATTTATGCCTAATATTTCTTAATCAAAATGTGATATAATAAATAAAATTATATGGATAAGAAAGAGGCGGAAAAAAGAATAAAGATATTAAGAAAAGAGATAAATAAACATAGTTATCTATACCATGTATTAGACGAACCAGAAATATCTGATGCCATTTTTGATTCCCTAAAAAATGAATTAGAGGAATTAGAAAATAAATTTCCCGAATTAATCACCCCCGATTCCCCATCCCAAAGAGTGAGCGGCAAACCATTAGACAAATTTGAAAAAGTTCAACATTCCACACCAATGCTCTCGTTTCATGATGCCTTCTCAAAAGAAGAAATGATTGATTGGGAAAAAAGATATGAAAAATTTTTAGATGAAAAAGAAGTATATGAATTA
>JBFFCO010000130.1:0-1730 GCA_041559835.1 Minisyncoccia bacterium
ACAAAGAAAATTTAATGGAACAATCAATATGCCCTCCTCACAATTCAAAATAGAATTGATAGAAATTTGATACAAATCTTCAAAATTATTTTTATCATTCACAAAGAACAACTCCTTTGTTTTTAAATCTGCCTTATTTTTATGGAGATATGGGGGATTAGTTAAGACGAATTTATATTTATTGGGGTGGTTAATTGAATCATTAAACAAAACATCCTTTCCATCAATATATTTTTTATCATAATCAAAGCCGTTTATTTTTTGACAGCCATTTTTATTAGCCCACAAAAACAAATCCTTTTTCCCAGCGAAAGGATCGCAAACCTCCTTATTCTTTATGAATTTTTCTAATCCCTGAAAAATAAAATCAGAGTTTGTTGTGAAAAATTGACCCAATTGTTTCTTCATAATTATTCTTCGCCCGCCGAAGTCTCCTGCCCTGCCGTAGCTTTAGCGAGGGCGGGTTGACGAAGGCGGGTATTATCTTATTCCCCACCAAAAAAAGGGGGGGGTATAGATCTTCACTCATTTAATAATATTAAAATTATCTCATCTTAAATTATAAAATTTAAAAAAGCACTAATCAACATCCACATTATCCTTAATGAGAGCAATTATCTCATCAATCTTGAGGTTGGTGGGTGGTTTTTGATATCTCTCATTACCATTTAAAATTGCATGCTCTGCAAAACTATACCAACTATCTGGCTCTTTTTCTAATAAAATTTTGAAAAATTTACTAGCATCTACTTGGATTCTCTTATCATTCTTATTCATAAATATTGCTAAATTTCCCTGCGATCTTTTTACAATTAAAACTGCCCAATCTATTTTTTGAGATTTTGTGAGAATATTTGTTGCATCAATTACAAAGGGGCTATCTGTCTCCGCGATAATTATTTTCAAAACTCGATTATACCCATCCTTATCCCAAGAAACTTCTTTAAATTCTTTATTAAGAAATGATTTTTTTATGTCCGCCACTCCTTTTGCCTTCAAAAAAGCGGCATCCAAAGAATCAAAAACGAAATACAATATTCTTTCCATAATCCCCTTTTCTATTGAGAAATCGCCCATTGCTAATTGATTCATTGTGATAATTATATCACTCAAATTTAAAAATCTATAAGCACCTGTGCTATCGGCTTCGGCTGCCCCCTTTAATATTCTTTGTAAATAAGGGTGTTGCCTCACCTCCAACTTGTCGGCTACTAATTCAGCGGCGCAGATTTTTTTTCCATTACTCTTTAAGCAATGCTCATCAAAAATACCGCCTCCTATTCCTATTTTAAATTCGGAGCCATATTCTTTCAAAAATTTATCATCTCCAAATTTCCAAATAATCCAAAAAGAAAGCCACTCATCAAAATGTGGCAAGCGATGAGTTGTCAATTTAAATTCCTCACCCTCTTGAGCCCTTAATTTTATAATAAATTCCGGCTCAAGAGATATTATCTTAAATTTTATATTTGTCGGATATTCCATACTCTTATTATATTCCCCTCTCATAGAGGGGTGGCTCGCCACGAAAGAAATTGCTTCGCAATTTCAACGTGGCTGAGACGGGGTGTTTTTCTTTTTTGTCATTCCCGCTCTCCTCTTGTCATTCCTGCGAAGGCAGGAATCTCTACCTCCCAAAAAATCTAAAATTTCTATATTTCGTTCGTAAATAGACAAATTATATCCATTCCCGCCTGAGGCGGACATACTGCCCGCCAAGAAAGAAATTG
>JBFFCO010000131.1:0-1723 GCA_041559835.1 Minisyncoccia bacterium
TATTGGAAATAAGAATTATAATTATATAGACGGAGATGATAGATATAAAAAATTGGATACAGAAAATATAGATTTTAGTATTAAATCTTTAAATATAAAATATGATGATATTATTGCCTCGCCTTTATTGATAAAGGGAGAAGCAAAAGGCAACTGGTTTTTTGAAGGCGATTTTCCGATTATTTTAACGGATTGGGATGGAAGAATTATCGCGGAAAGTTTTGCAACAGCCGATGGAGATTGGATGGTCGGAGAAGATTTTGTCCCATTTGAAGGGGTTTTAGAATTTGCTCCTCCAATAGGAGAGGAGGAATTTATGAAGAGAGGATATTTAATTTTACAAAAGGACAACCCTTCTGATAATAGAGAATTAGATAGGGCGGTGGAAATAAGAATTAGATTTGAGTAATTATTGATATCTATGTCTGCCCCCGCTCCGAAGTATTCTATCCGCCTATGGCAGGGGGGCAAAGAAGAATAAAAACAACCCGCCTTCGTTTTAAAAATTCTTAAAACTTCGGCGAGGCAAAGAAAAATATGGAGCAGGAGAAAATAAAAAAAATAGCATTTTTTGCAGTAGGGGGATTAGTCCTTATATTGGTTTTAGTTATATTAGGAATTTTGCCCGGATTGAAGGGCGATGATGGAGATGGTGCTACCACAATAGAAGCAACTCTAAACTTTTGGGGCATTGAAGATGAATCTTATTTCAGGGCGGGAATTGAAAGTTTTACATCAGAAAACCCAAGTATAAGGATGTCTTATAAAAGGATAGATGAAAAAATTTACGAGTCAGAGGTTATTGATGCCATTGCCAGCGGAAGGGGTCCTGATATTTTGATGATAAATAATAGTTGGGTAAGAAAACATTGGGAGAAACTATATCCCCTAAGTTTTGGATTTACCACAAGAGATATAATGGATATATATGTCGATGTTGTGGCGGATGATTTTATTTTCAATAATCAAATATGGGCAGTTCCATTATGGGTAGATACATTAGCATTGTATTATAATAAGGATTTCTTTAATTCAGAAGGACTTGCTTCGCCACCAAAAACATGGGAGGAATTTTCAGAATTTGCCAAAAGATTGACGATAAAAACTCCTGTTGGGCAGATAACAAGAGCTGGCGCTTCTTTTGGAACAGCAGATAATATCCAAAATTCATCAGACATACTTTCTGTTTTAATGATGCAATCCGGATTGAAAATAATGAGCGAGGGCGGAAGTTCGGATATTGGTAGTGAAGGAGGAAGAAGTTCTTTGAGTTTTTATACAAGTTTTGCCAATCCAGTGAGTAGTAATTATTCTTGGAATGAAAATATGCCCGATAGTTTAGAAGCATTTTCGCAAGGGAAGACGGCAATGGTTATTGATTATTCTAAAAATAAAGAAGTGATTGATGATTTAAATCAATATCTAAATTATGGGATAGCCTCTCTTCCTCAAATATCATCAGAAAGAGGTTCAATATCTGTTAATTATTCTGATTATTGGGGATTGTCTGTTTCTCCTGTTTCGGAGGAGAGGGCATTGGCATCATGGGATTTTATTTTAAATTTTATGGGAGATGAGCAAATAAAGGGGTACTTAGAAAAATCAAATCATCCTCCGGCTGAAAGGAATATTATTGAGCAAGTGAAGAATGATGAGGTTATAGGGATTTTTGCCTTGCAATCTCTTACGGCGAGAACATGGCCTAATCCGGATTCGGAAAAGA
>JBFFCO010000132.1:0-1706 GCA_041559835.1 Minisyncoccia bacterium
CTTTCTCTGTTTTTTATGCTTGTTTGTTGGTTTTGAATCTGAAAGCCATGAAAAGTTGATGAGGATATCTGTCGGTGCTATGCTTTTTGTTAGCGCATGTGTATTATCAATTAAAATCCTCGTGATACAGAATAAGGGATTTGGATAGTATGGTTGTGGTATTAATCCTGTTCCTACCATCTTATACTTATAAGATCTTGAAGGGGGCGGTAACCCTGCTTTTTTTTGAGCCAATTCTTCTAATAATTTTAATTCTACCATTTTGTACCTCCTACAACCCATTCTCCATAAAAATATATATATGTCAATAGCGGGGCAGAAGAGAAACACCCCGCCTTCGTCAAGACTTCGGCGAGGCGAAGGAGAACACCCCGTCCAGCCAAAGGCTGACCACCCCTCTGTGAGAGGGGAATTAGATTCCCGCCTGCGCGGGAATGACAAAGGGGGCGGGGAATAAGATGGTGAATAATTCTTTTGTGATATAATTGATGATATGAGATATTAAATATCCTACTCATTAAGAGTATAGTTTTTGTTTTTATAAAGGTCGTTAATTATTATTTAACTATCTATTATGAAAAGAAAATATTTATTTATTGTCCCAATCCTATTAGCCATTATCTTATTGATAGGCATTGACACATTTCATGCATCAGCTAAGAAAGATGTATGCTCAACGATAACACAAGGTTCAATTTTCACGACTGATGGAGAATTGATTGAAACAGGTTATAGCGAGTGGGGATATAATTATCAAGGCAATATGTTTAATGGAATGTATTGCGATTACCATCCAATATATCGCCCAGGAGGCGCTCAATATGATTGGTGTCAGGAAAATTATGGCAATGATGTATTAATAATGAAGTGGAATGATGGTTGGCTTTCCAATAAAGATTGCGATGGGGACGGTCTTTTAGATAGACATCACGGATATACAAGTTATATTGGCTCTGGGGCTTGACTCACAAATCATATAAGGGGAGTATATGAAGAACAGGGCAAATCTTGTTCTTGGAATTATTTTGTTAAAATTGTGGCTGTGCCAAGCGATGCTGAAGAAAGAAATAATATTTGGTATATGGCTGATGGAATGGAAATAGGAGAATCTATTTGGGGATCATTTGCTATAATTCAGAGTATATATAATGATACTTGCACGGGTGAGCATGGAATAGAATATCTTAGCCCCGTAGGACCCGGTTTTGGTAAATTCTAAGCTAAAATAAGTTAATACAAAGTTGTAAATATTTAATTTTGGAATTTCGCTGATGGCAAATAATTCTGCCCGCCAAAGGCGGGCAGGCCGCCGGAGTGTAATCCGCCTCAGGCGGACGGGAATGACAAGAAAAAAGTGGGAATGACAAAAAAGAAGTGGCATGGCAAGAGGGGTATTTTTTTATTTCATAGTTTGGAAATTATGAGTTATAATAGTTAATGATTATTTGGGTCCGCCGGGTGGGAGAGTTGGATTGCTACCCAACATCTTGGGGGTTCGATTCCCCTCGGATCCACATAATCTTATCCACAATTATAATATTGACAAATATAATGGAGGTGCTAATATATAATCAAGTAGCAATCCAACCCTTCTTCCATTTGGAAGATGTTGTCGCTCTCTCGGGGGCGATTTTTTTATTAAGTTATTTATGTTTGTTAAATTGGGGAATATTGATTAGGGATTGAATAAAAAATATATTATAATA
>JBFFCO010000133.1:0-1644 GCA_041559835.1 Minisyncoccia bacterium
CCTGGTCTTGTTTTGACTGAAAGCACATTAAGAGATATTGCAAAGAATTTTGGAGTCAAATCACCTGAACCCCAGCCAGAAGATAGAGGATCTCAATATCAAGAGGAATATAAGGAAGCAGAACAACCATTCCAACCACCACCAGTACAAACCCCAACTCCTCCACCAACAGGCGGTCATACCCCAACCCCAACCCCATCTCCTGAGCAGCAAATGCCTACACCCCCTAGCCCAGAGGAATTAAAAAAGATTGAATTTGATAATGTAGCTGAAAGAACGGCAAATCAAGGCAAGATAATAAACAAAGATTTGTTATACAAATTAATGGATAAGGGTGTCACTGCAAGTGATATAGAAGATGAAAGATTGACAAGAAGTGATAATTCGTTTAATGAGTGGGCAAAAAGAATGCTGGAAAAGTAAAGAAAAAAATCAGAATGTTTTTAAATTTAAAAACATTCTGATTTTATTAAGATTTTTTTCTTATTTTCCGAGATTAGTCTTTCCGACTATGTCGGAAACAAATGAAATAGGGTTTTGTGCAATAAGTGTGTTGCCCTTCTCAGCAAATTTATCGAGAATTCCTTGATTGTCTTGGTATCTAACCACTTCAAGAGCATCCTCATAACTCCTCTTAAATTTTTTCATAAGATATTCTATTTGATCTCCTATTGCCTCGATCTGCAACTTTTCTTCAATCGCTTTTGCCTCAGCATTAGTTTTTGCTACTTCTTTTTCATTTATTGCTTTTTCCCTTCTGTTGTAAGAATCTAGAATTCCGGAGTCTTCTGGCTCAATATTTAATATCTCGCAAGTTATAGTTTGCCCGTAAGTTTCGCCAATATATTTATTAACGATTTCTTGTGATAATTTCATTGTATCCTCAACCTTTAATTTAAGCCATGTATCATATCTGATCGTCAAATCCCTTAATCCTTTTTCTATTGACTTAAATATGGTAGAGTCAGGGTTGTCTGTTGTGTATGTGAATTTTCTAATATTAGATTTAAGATCTTCATCGCTTGAACCATAATCTATCTTAAGAGTAATTCTTACACGAACTAATAAGGAAACATTATCTCCTCTGCAAATCAAACCGCTATATTTTTTCTCTGAAATTTTTTGCATTAAATCAATCTCATCTTCATCTAGTTTTTTGTATATTTCTTCAAAAGGGATTAAAAAATGTAATCCGCTCAACAAAATACGACTTTCTTCCCCCAAAAAAGTAGTGACGACTGCTTTTTGGGGTTGGACTATAATAAAAGCCCTCAATAGATAGATGATTGTCAAAACAATATCTGCGAGCAGAGGTAACAATAAAACATATATTGTTGGGATTGTTGGGATGACGAGTTTTGAGAGGCACATTATTAAGAAAATAATTAGCCATATAACCAAGAAAATCAAAAGACCAATTATTTTTTTCAATCTCTTAAAAAGATTCTTTATAAAATTCATTGTAAATTCCTCCTGTTTTAATCTATATTTAATTTTTAATTATCACCGTAATTGGCTGGGTGTATCATATCAGAAATTAAATATTTGTCAATATTGATTATATAATGTGGGGTATAATATTTGTATTGATATCGTGGCTTACGAACGAAATAGAGAAATTTTAGATTTTTTTATTAAGTAAAA
>JBFFCO010000134.1:0-1619 GCA_041559835.1 Minisyncoccia bacterium
TCTCCGCGATGATTAATTCAAAAACTCGTTTTGCCTCTATTTGAAAGTCGGCAAAACTCAAACATTTGAATATATAGATCATCGCTCCCCATTCCTTAATTTGTTTCTATTTACTCTCTAGATATTCGAAATTTTGATTTTTCTAGGATTTGATATATTCTTGTCTTAACTCAACATTTGCCATTGTAGCTCCCGCCGAAGGCGGGCGAAGCAGTTGGTGGAGGTTGGAACATTACGAAGTTGTGTTTCAACCCATGGTAAGGAGTACATTTATTTCTATTTTGCCAATGTAGCTCAGCTGGTAGAGCAACTCCATGGTAAGGAGTAGGTCAGCGGTTCAAGTCCGCTCATTGGCTCAGTGCATAGATTTGCGATTAGATGGTTTTAATAAAATTATTATGGTTGAAAAAATAATGAATAACGAAATAGCAAATTCAATAAAAAATAATCTTAAAAAGAGATTGGATTCTCCGCTTTATGGTGTGTTTTTGATATCTTGGCTTTTGTTTCACTGGGAGTTTATTTATACAATGTTTTTTGTTAGTGAAAAAAGCATACTGGTTAAAACAGGATTATTGAAAAACGAATATTTGCTTAAAAGATTTTTTGATTTTTCTAGTATTAAATTTTATATCTTATGGATCATTCCTTTCGTGTTGACTTATTTTATCATTTGGAAATTTCCTAAATGGATATCATTGCCAGCATTTAAGGAAGAACAAAAGTTTGAACTATACAAAAAAATTATAGTTCTTGATAATAATAAGATAATAAAATCAAAAGAGGCTGAGTTAGAAGAAGAAGATCTTAGAAAGACTAAAGCTGTCAAAGAAAAAAAATCAGAAGAAAAAGAAATTAAAGACATAGATCCTACTGAGATTTGGAGTTTTGAATATCAAGAATTCACAAAAAAACCATTTTCCAATAAACTTTTTCAAGAAATAATTAATTCTGTATACAAAAATAGAGGCCATATAAATAGTATTTCAAGTGATGTTTTAGCTTATGCTCATTCCAATGGATTGGTTGATTTTTTAGATAACAAAATCCAAATTGAAATAACTGATAAGGGCAAATTCTTTATAGATAAGTTCTATTCTACTAAAATGAATGATCTTTAATAATATGCTAAAATATGTATATATTTAGAGGGCAAAAGCCCCTGCTCTTTTTGTGTCGAGATGGGGCTTTTATTATTAAATTAAAAATATGAATTATTATAATTTAGAAAACAGAAAAATATTGGGTGGCATTCTTGTTGTCATCTCATTAGTAATCTTTTTCTCAATTATTGGTGGAAATAATAATATAGCATCCAATCAAATTAAAAATGACAATCAATTTAGAAGTGAATTAAAAAATTGTTTAGAAAAGGTAGATGAAATATACAATACAGCAAAATTAATGAGGCCGTCAATTTATGAGCAATACAATTTTTCTAAGAAAGAGAAGGATGAATATGTAAGGATAATGGAAGAATTAAGGCAAAAAGATGTGGGGCAATGTTATGAATAATATGAATTATTATATCAAAATAATTTGGGGTTTTGATGCGGGGTGAAAAAAATATGAATAAAATTAAATCAATAGAAAAATACAGCGATTTTTATAAAGAGGAA
>JBFFCO010000135.1:0-1586 GCA_041559835.1 Minisyncoccia bacterium
ATTATCTAAAAGGTTCCAAAGTGGAATTGCATTATTGTGAAGATTATTTTTTTCTTTTTCTTGATTAAAACAAATATATAAATCCTCTAATACTTTTTCAAAATCCGCTCTTGCCTCCTCGTCGGTATCGCCATAACCAAATATTTCTAAGTCTGAATTGGAATAAATAATATTCCCGTCTTCATCTACATCTCTGTCAATAAATAAGGGGGCATTTTTTAAATATATCTTATCAGAACTCAAATTAAAAATTAATAAACCCCTTGAATTTTCAAGATAATTTTCAGAAAAAACAACCTCATCTAGTGATTGACTAGAATTTGAAACTTTATCATATAAAAACAATGGTCTTTTTTGTAAGAAAGTATAGTTCATATAATTATTATGCTTTTTTTATAACATCGAAGAAATAGCCCTCATCATCGCTTAAAATTTCCCCCTCAACAGAGACCCTAATCTTATACCTGCCTAATTCGGGCAATGGAGTATTTACGAAGTTTGCAATAAAATTACTTACCCCACCCTCTTTAATTATTACCGATTTTCCTTCTATTTTAGAAACAACCCTGCCACTTGGCGACACTATTTCTATTAATTGATCATATTTGCCCGGATCAGCAGTCATATTAACCATTATATAAAATTTTGGGTGGTTTGCTGGGACCTTTAAGGTATTAATAACGGAAAACATTCCTATAATGCTTATTTTTCCATCAATAGAGGCAATTACCTCATCGCAAATATGTAAAAAATTTAATTTAACTTTCATATATTACTATTATATCTATATAAATAAAAAACACAAAGGAAATAATGCCTTGCCAAAACAAAAACTAATATGCTATTTGATAGACTTCATGACCATCAATATTAAATTTTGACAAAGACACGGAATTAGGAGATAAATCTTCAATATTTATTTTTGCAAAATATTTTTCTTTTATATATTGTGTTAAATTTAAACTGCCGTCCGGTCTACAAATAAGTAATATTCGTATATCTCCCAAATCTCTTTGATCTTTAGCAATGGTCATTAAATCAAAATATATTTTATTGTGAGCAAAAGAAATTACTACTTGTTCAATATTCTTATTATCTTCTTTCCCGTCATTTTTAATTCCCTTCATTTCAAAACTACTTGGTAAATTCTTATCTATCTTGCGAACTTTTTTAACATGAAATCCTTCATCTTCCAAAAAAAATTTTATCAGATAAAAATTCTCTAGATATTTTTCATCATTAACAAACCATTTAAGTCGCCTATTTTTAATATCCTTGCTGGCTTGTGGGTATTTATAAAAATTTGACGAGAAATAAAAAATAAAGGGCATTATAGTAAAATTATTTTTAAATTTTGACTTTGAAAAAAGATTTACAGATTTAATATTTTTATCATTACTAGTCATCCAAATACTCCCATCATTATGTAAAGATATATGAAAATTAGGAAAACTTTTGTCGTAGAAATATAAATCTTTATTATTTTGAGAAATAGCTAACTCACAGAATTCTCTGTATTGATTCTTTTGATTATTCCCTATTAAAACTTGTGCTTTTTTTATAGACATAATAAAAATTATTTATTA
>JBFFCO010000136.1:0-1562 GCA_041559835.1 Minisyncoccia bacterium
AAATTATAAAATTCAAACTCATACTTGTATCCGTCATGACATTCCTCCTATTTTTTAATTTTTCTATCATCTTAAATTTTCAAGAATAGACAAAATATATTATCTATTCTCTAATCTAATAATATCAAAGATTGTAGAATATGTCAAATTTAAATCTATGCGGGGGCGGGGAATAAGAGAGGCATCCTCTCTCTGTCACCCCCGCGAAGGCGGGGGTCTAAAGGATGGCGAATGAGTGATAATAGCAAGGTAGAGATTCCCCGCCGAAGGCGGGCATGCTGCTGGAGTATTATCCGCCTTTGGCGGACAGGAATGACAAGAAGGAGATAAAATAATTAATAAATCAAAATTAAAAGCCGCAGCATTTCTTATATTTCTTTCCTGAACCACAAGGACATTGATCATTTCTTCCAACCTTGGAATTAGACGAATTCAACTTTGACAATGATGATGGTGGCTTATTCGCTGGAACCTTTGGCTGATGAGACGAAATAGACAACTCTGGCTTCTTTAATCTAAAAAAGTTTTCAAATAAAATCGCCTCAAATCTCATAAAAAATTCATCAAAAAGTTTCTTTCCCCCATTCCTATATTCCACTAATGGATCATGATGCCCATAAGCCCTCAATCTCACTGAATCTCTAAGATGGTCCATATCTTCCAAATGCTCCGTCCATAACGAATCCAAAATTCTTAAAATCAATGACTTAAGAGTTGGCTCAAATAAATCACTACCAATATTTGTCTTTATTTTCTGAAATTTAGAATCAAAATTTTGGGGAGAATCAATTTCCAATTCACTTAATACCCTATTCAATTCCTCACTGGGAACATCAGCAAACTTCTCCAAATTTTTTTTAATAATCTGGTGTGTATATTCCTCTAAATTAGATGACTCTAAAACCTCATTTCTTTTTTTATAAAAAGAAGTCCTGTGCTTATTTAAAACATCATCATACTCAAGAGTATGTTTTCGCACATCAAAATGCATACCCTCTACCTTGCTTTGGGCTGACTCTATTGCTTTTGAAATAAACTTTGATTCTATTGGTTCGCCCTCTGGATAATTAAATCTCTCCATCATCCCCTTTAATTTTTCGCCACCAAAAATTCTCATCAAATCATCCTCCAATGAAACAAAAAATCTTGATTCGCCCGGGTCGCCCATTCTTCCCGCTCGCCCTCTTAATTGATTATCAATTCTTCTTGCCTCATGCCTATCAGTGGCAATAACAGCCAATCCGCCCAACTTTCTTATCTCATCTCCTTCCTCAGGGCTACTATTTGAGCCACCTAAAACAATATCAACACCTCTTCCTGCCATATTAGTGGCGATTGTTATTGAACCCCTTTTCCCTGCTTGAGCAATAATTCCTGCTTCTCTCTCATGATTTTTTGCATTCAAAAGATTATGCTCAATTCCAACTCGAGAAAGAAGCCCTGATAATTTTTCATTTTTTTCAATTGATGCCGTCCCAACCAAAATTGGCTGACCTTTTTCATTTTTCTCCCTTATTTCTTCAATAATCGCACTCCATTTTTCTTTTTCTGTCTTATAAATC
>JBFFCO010000137.1:0-1519 GCA_041559835.1 Minisyncoccia bacterium
AAGGCGGGGGTCTAAAGAGATGGCAAGCGAGTGGTAGTAGTGGGGTTGAGATTCCCCGCCGAAGGCGGGCGGGCTGCCGGAGTATTATCCGCCTCAGGCGGACGGGAATGACAAGGGAGAGATAATTTATCTATTTCGCAAATTAAAGTATATTAAATAATTTGCCAATAAAGAACACATAAAAGCAAAGATAAAAGGCACCTTCCCAAATATGAATTTTTCTTGAAATACCTGAGATTACAAACAATGTCGTTGCGACAGCCATTATTGGAAGTCCAATGGAGAGAGTAGGAGCATCAACAGACAATGTCTTAAAAATTCCGGGAATACCAACAACAGCCAAGGCATTAAATACATTTGAGCCAAATACATTTCCAATTGCTAATTCAGATTTATTTTTCAAAACCGCCTTGATGGAAACTAATAATTCAGGCAGAGATGTTCCAATAGCGACAGCCGTAATAGCAATAACGCTTGCCCCGATATTTAAAATGGCAGATATTTCAATAACAGCATCAATAAGATATTTTGCTCCCAATGCTACTCCGGCAATGCCTAATATTAGGAATATAAAATCTTTGATGTGTAGTTTTGGTCTTTTTGATATGGCTTTTTTCGTGATTTCTTCTCTTCTTTCTTTTCGTGATGGTATTTTTTCAATCTCCTCACCATTTTCTCCATTTTTGATGAATTCGCTTCCCTCTTCTTTATAGAGAATAGTATAAAGAAGATAAATTAAATAGCTGACTAATAGCAATACTGATTCTAATAAAGTTATTTTGCCATCAATAGCCATGCCAAACAAAAGAGCTGTGCTGGCTGCTAATAGGGGAATGTCTAAATTTATTAAACTTTTTGTAACTATTAATTTTCTCCCAATAATGGATGCAATTCCGACAACAAGCAAAATATTTGCTAAATTGGAGCCGACGGCATTGGCGGTTACAATTTCACTTGCTCCTTTGAATATAGAGACGAGAGATGATATTAATTCTGGAAATGATGTGCCTATTCCGACTATTAATATACCGACAACAAAGGGGGACATCCCCATGGCTAATCCGATTTTTTCGGATGATGAGAGGAGCCAATCTGCCCCTTTCACGAGTGCTATTAAAGCAACTGCGAAAATTATAATCCAAATCATTAACATATTTTTACTTCGCCTCGCCGAAGTTTCAACGAAGGCGGGTCTTATATTCCCCTCTTATAAAGGAGTGGTGCCCGAAGGGCGACGGGGTGTTCATGCCCGCCCTCCGCCAAAGGCGGATAAATACTTCGGGCTTCGGGCGGGGCGATGTCTCTTACACAATTTATTTATCTATAATTCTAATTATTATTAATTATTTAGCAAATAATTATATTCGCCCACCACATATTAGACCTCTCATCATTCAATCTTAACTCATTTAAAATATGTTTCATAGGAGATAAAAAATTTAAAGAAGTTTTTGGCACTTTCTGATGAGTGACTTAAGAATGAATAAGAATTGGTTAAGTATTCTCAAAAATGAAATGA
>JBFFCO010000138.1:0-1519 GCA_041559835.1 Minisyncoccia bacterium
ACTATTTGACAAGCCTTTGATTCAGAAATATTCAATTCCTTTTCTAATGTTTTTGGATTCTTCTCATTACAAATATTTTTCTCGCCATACTCCTTTAATATTCGTGATGACATAGCTAAGACATCTTCCTTTTTTGTTCCGACACCCAAAACAATTGCCAAAAGCTCCTGAGAACATAAGCCCTCCGGACCACCCTTGATGAGCCTTTCCCTTGGTCTATCGCTCGTCTCAATGTCCTTCATAGACAAAGAATAATCTTTGTCTGATTTATCTATAATTAAAACATTTTCCTTTATTTGATATTTTTTCATATTAATAAATAACTTTAAATTATGAGGCGGAGACCTTTGTCATTCCCGCGAAGGCGGGAATCTCAACCATGTAATTCTATTCTGCCTTGGTTTTTAGACCCCTGCCTTCGCAGGGGTGACAGAAAAAGATATTTCTTAATTTAAAGTAAAAAATTAAATAATTTCCTGTATAGGAAAATTATTTATGAATATCGACATTAAATTTGAGATTATACCCCTCAAAAAGCCAAATCCAATAATTAGTCATATATTGGCACTTTTGAAAAAAAAATCAAGTTCAAGCATTTGACTGCTTAAATTTATGCTTAATAGAAAGTCCTCAAGTCTTATTGTCGCCTCCGGATTCTAATTCACTTGCATCATCTCCCTTACTCATTCCTGAACCATAATCGTAAGATCCTTTTTGGTCTGAGAGATTTCTGAATGTCTGCTCGTGGAATTCAAACATATTAAATTGCTTGCAATTGCGACACTTTATTTCAATAAGACCATTTTTTAAATTGCCCTTGAAAAAAAGTTTGTTGCAATATTTACATCTGTAATCTTGTAGATCCATATTTTTTTCTAATTAAAACTGCGGGATAGATTATTTTTTAATCTCCTCTATTATTTTTTGCTTTTAGCCCTTTATTACTATTTCAGCCCCTCTATCCCCCCGCCTACGGCGGGGGGATAGTATTTTTCGATTTTTTTGCTTTTAGCCCTTTATTATTATTTTGCCCCACCATCCCCTCCCCGAAGGGGCGGGGATGATATTACTTTTTGCTTTTAGCCCTTTATTTAATTATATCAAACCCACATAAAGATTTTATCAATTTTCCATAAATTTTTAATCAATTTTATATTTCAAAAAAAATCGTCGTGCCTATTATCCCCCGCCGTAGGTGGCACATCCGCCTCTGGCGGGCGGGGGGAGAGATTGTATTTATTTTTTATTCTCATTTATTTCCTTTAACCCACTCAATTGATTGATTAAAAGAAGAAATCTGATAGAATATATAACAATATAAACACAAAAAATGGCCGTGTAGCCAAGTGGAAAGGCAAGGGTCTGCAAAACCCTTATACGTGGGTTCGATTCCCACCGCGGCCTCCATTTTATTATTTTATGATTATTTTTTTGAAGTAGTATAACAGCCCCCGCCTACGGCGGGGGCTGTTATTAATAACAATTTTTTCAAATAATAATTATCCTTAATAAAATCAAC